>JANOVD010000575.1:0-9889 GCA_031417255.1 Chitinophagaceae bacterium | reverse complement strand
CCCTTGATTTGCTTTTCGCTTTAATTACTTCTCTTCCTTTTCTTACTAATTGTTGTATTGTGGGCATTTTGTGCTTTTAATTTTCGGACGGCAAAGGTAGGGGAAAATTTCAGATTTAAGATTTTAGATGTAAGATTTTTTTAGAGCATTAAAATTTTTAGACTTTTTAGCTATTAATACCGAAAAATGCTGAAAATGGCTTCTCCAAATCTGAAATCGGCTCCCGATAGCTATCGGGACTAAAATCTTAAATCTTATACATCCAGCCGTAGTTATCGGATGCCTGCCCATAGCGTATTGCATTTAACTGGTTTTTTATGGCAGGGGCTGTTTTCCAGTTATCTACGTCAAACTCCATTACATAATCCTTATATCGCAGCTCTTTTATCATCGAAATGGTAGCTGCTGTTCCAGTTCCAAAAACTTCGTATAAAATGCCGGCTTTGTAAGCCGAAATAACGTCATCAATACTAATTGCTCTTTCTTCTACCCGGAAGCCCATTTCTTTTAACAACACCATTGTACTGTTTCTTGTAACACCTGCCAATATGGTTCCTTCCTTTAAATCAGGTGTAATAGCTGTATTGCCAATGATAAAAAAAACATTCATAGTGCCGCACTCCTGTACATATTTATGCTCAAATGCATCTGTCCATAAAACCTGGTCATATCCTTTTAGCTTGGCCTGGGCAGTTGCATACATAGCGCCACCATAATTACCGGCAGCTTTTGCAAAACCAACCCCACCAGGTACAGCACGTACATATTTTTCTTCTACATAAATACGCATGGGGGCACTGTAATATGGCCCTGTAGGGCTGAGTATGATCATGAATTTATATTTCTCACTGGGCCTTACCCCAATCATGGTATCGCTGCTGAACATAAACGGGCGTATATATAAGGAATGGTCCTCCTGTTGTGGCATCCAGTTTTTATCCAGTTCTACCAGCATACGCATGCCTTCCATAAAAATTTCTTCGGGCACCTGTGGCATTTCCATTCTTTCGGCCGAAATATTAAAGCGCTTGAAATTATCCAGAGGACGAAAAATAGAAACTTCGCCAGCTTCGTTTTTGTAAGCTTTTATACCTTCAAATATTGACTGGCCGTAGTGTATGGCCGCAAGTGAAGGGTCTAACAGTAAAGGTTGATAAGGCTTTATTTCTGCATTTTTCCATTCGCCGTCTTCGTAATCCACTTCCAGCATATGATCGGTAAAATATTTTCCAAAAGGTATATTTTCCAGATTAATATCTTTAAGTTTACTGCGTTCAGCTTTCGTAATATTAATATTTTCGGCTGCAATCATAATCGTTAATTTTACGGCAAAGAAACGAAAAAAACAAGAGTTAATAAATTACCTTTTAATGAGTTTAGATAATATTCAGTTTCCGGCAGCCATATTGCAAAGTTTATATAGCAAATCGTTATACAACTTAAGCCCCGATATATCAGCTTTAGATACCATACAACCAGGCAGCATTACATTTTTAGGCAGTAATCAAAAAAAAATTGCCCTGGTGGTTAATGCAGCAACAAGTATTTATTTACCGGATGATGAGCTCAATTTTCTGCTCGGTATTTTAACTGCATGTAAATTAAGCATGGCTGATATTGCATTAATAAATGTTTCAAAAAATTCTGGTTTAAAATATACAGCAATAACAGAACAATTGAAAGCCGAAAAAATATTTTTATTTGGTTTAGATGCTGAATTGCTTGAACTACCATTACAGTTTCCGCATTATCAAATTCAAAATTATAATAACCAGGTGTATCTGTCATCTGTTTCGTTAACTGATTTACAAAAAGACAAACAAGAGAAAATGAAATTGTGGAACTGCTTAAAAAATATTTTTTCATTAGGATAATTAAGAAATGGAAAGCATCATATTTGCCACCAATAATCAACATAAAGTTGAAGAAGTAAGAGCTGTGCTGGGTGAGCGTTTCAATATCATCACTTTAAAAGAAGCAGGCATTGATATTGATATTCCTGAACCACATGATACGCTGGAAGCCAATGCCACAGAAAAATCGAAAACCATTTTTGCAATAACAAACAAAAACTGTTTTAGCGAAGATACCGGGCTTGAAGTGGAAGCATTGAATTGTGAGCCCGGTGTAAAAAGTGCCAGGTATGCCGGTGAAGGCAGAAATTTTGATGATAATATTGAAAAGTTGCTGGCCAATCTTCAATCTTCAGATAATAAAACAGCCCGTTTCAGAACAGTAATATCATTGATACTGGATGGCAAAGAATATTTTTTTGAAGGCATTTGTACGGGTAAGATCATCACTGAAAGAAAAGGCAATAATGGCTTTGGTTACGACCCTGTTTTTGTGCCAGATGAAAGCGATAAAACCTTTGCCGAGATGGCAATGGCTGAAAAAAATAAATTCAGTCACAGAAAAAAAGCTATAGAGAAACTGATAACTTTTTTGAACAAATAATATGGCAAGAATTAAAATTGAAATACCTGAAAAGATCATCGGCACATTCTTTATCCCAATCCGCATTGCCGATATCAACTATGGCAACCACGTAGGTAACGATGCATTTGTAAGTATAATACATGAAGCCAGGATGCAATGGCTGCAGCAATACGGCTATACCGAATTAAAAATTGAAGGCATTGGTCTTATCATGAGTGATTTGGCCATTGAATTTAGAAATGAATCTTTTTATGGCGATGTGTTGGAAGTAAAGCTGGGTGCTGGGGAAATATCCAGGGTTGGATTTGAACTATATTATCAACTCTTTACAAAAAGAAATAATGAAGATATTTTGTTGGCAAATGCCAAAACAGGAATGGTTTGTTACGATTATGATGTCAAAAAAGTAGCTGCAATTCCCGATAAGTTAAAAGCAATTTTGCAGCCTTAATCCTCATTCCATATTCTCCAGCTTTCTTCTGCCTGCAACACAAGCATTTCATAACCGTTTTTAATAATGGCTTCATATTCCTCACCCTTTTGCAGGAATAAAGTCTTTTCAGGATTATAAACCAAATCAAACAAAAAATGTTGGGGAGTTAAAAATTGGTAAGGAATTTCAGGGCAATCATTTATGTTTGGAAATGTACCAAGAGGTGTTGTGTTAATAATGATCTTGTTTTCGTCAATAACCCACTTGTTCAAATCGGAATAAGTTAATTCAGAACCATCATGTATTTTTCTGCTTACAATTTTATAACTGATGTTCAGTTTATCAAATACAAACTTGACTGCTTCAGCTGCTCCCCCATTTCCAAGTATCAAAGCAGTTTTATGATAAGGCTTCAGATATGGTAATAAAGATTTTTCAAATCCTGTAATATCTGTATTGAAGCCGTAAGTTTTACCTTCTTTAATTTTTATGCAATTACATGCCCTTAATCCAAAAGGAATTTCTTTAACGCTGTTAAGGTGATGAAGTACTAACTGTTTGTAAGGAATAGTAACATTTAAACCGTGCAGGGTTGGATTTTGTTTTATCAAATCATTCAGTTCATTAACTGATTTAATTGGATAAACTTCATAGGAGCAATCATTGATGCCTTCTCTTTTAAATTTTTCTGTAAAATATTTTTGTGAGAAAGAATGCGTTAATGGAAACCCAATAATGCCATAAGTTTTCATTATACTGTTTCTTTATTCAGATATAAATGGAAAGTATCGCCACGTAAACCAATCCGCATAGCTTCCAGCGGAATCACTTCGTTTGGTGCGATATTACCCAGGTTTACATTACAGCCTATCAATTCTAAAAAATATAATTGTTGTGCTTTTTGCGGGGCTTCCCAAATAATCTTTTCTTCAGGAATCTGGGTAAGAATTTCCTGTACCAAACCTTCCCTCACCTCTCCGGTGCCCCTGTATATGCCCACATTACCGGCTTCCCTGGCTTCGGCAATTACATAAGTAGAACCCGCTTCCAGTTCAGCCTTCATCAATTCAATCCATTTATAGGGGGGCATAATATGTGTTGCGTCTTTACTTCCTACTTCGCTTAACACCACGCCAATTTTAGCAAGTTTTTCTATATAACCGCATTTTTCAGCATGAGGAATTTCAATAGAGCCATCGCTTACCTCCATATAACTAACAGCAAACTCTTTACATACACTGATATAATCTTCAAACTGGTTCCTGATTAGAAATGCTTCAAAAAGGGTACCTCCAAAATAAATCGGCATATCAAACGAACTGTAAACCTCCAGCTTCTCTTTTAAATTAGGCGTTACATACGAAGTGCCGAAGCCAAGTTTAACAACATCTACATGCGGTGAGGCGGCGTTCATAAAATTTCTGGCTTCTTCAACACTCAGGCCTTTATCCATAACCATGGTAATACCATGTTCACGTGGTTTTTTGTTTCGTTCCGGTATTTGAGAAAGATTAAAGTTCATGATGATCAATTTTAGTTCCGATAGATATCGGGATGCAAAGATAACCGATGCATTTTAAAAAATATTATTATCGAAATTATGATTCCGGCAAATGATCTTTCTTAAAGGGAATTCCTTTTTTTATATCTGGCTATAACATCTACTACCTGCTGTACCTGCAGTATTGAAGGGTTGATCTCTATGAATTTTTTAACAAGTTTCGGATTCCGTTTCATGCCGGCTTCTAAATTCAATAAGGCTTCTTTTGATTTGCCCATGGCATACAAAACAGCGCTTTTGTAAAAAAGAAAAATGGGTTTGCCATCGGTTTGCTCAAAAGCAAAACCGGCATATTCAAGCGCCTCTTCCAGCATTTCAGCTTTGTACAAACATTTTAATAATTCCAACCAGCCATTAATGTTTTTAGGCCTAACCCTCACTACATTGCCAAAGTAAGTAATGGCATCATCCAGTTTATCCATTTCCATATAACATTGGCCCATGGCCAGGTTATATTCAGGTTGCAAACGATGAATACGCATGGCTATTTCCAGGTTTTTTACCGCACTGTCCCAAATACCCTCATTCATATAAGTACAGGCAATTTTATAATTCAACTGTGTATCTTCATTGTTTAAATGACTGGCTTTCCTGTAATTAAAACGGGCCTGTGCATAATTGCCCATTTTATCGTAACAATGTCCAATTGCTTCGTAAATAACATCTTCGGGCCTGGCCAGTTCCAACACTTTTTCTAAAACTTCTACCGCCTCTTTATACCTGCGCAAGCGAATATAAGCATCACCCATATTACGCAATGCATAATCAAATTTTTCGTCAATGGCTATTGCATATTCATAAGCGTCAATGGCCTTTTCGTACAATTTAAGGCCCTGGTACGATGCAGCAAGATTAAACCATGCCAGTTCGTTAAAGGGAAATTCATCAATTATTTTCTGGTGCAGCCGTATACCTTCTTCATTTCTGCCTGTAAAATCGGTCCAAAAACAGATCTTGTAAAGCGCTTCTTCGTTATTGGGTTCCTGTTCCAGTATCATTTTAAGGCAGTCGAATACTTTTTCAAAATTTTCATAGTCATCATACACATCTGCCAATTCAAACAACAGGTCAAGTTTTTCTTCTCCTTCAAAATCGTGAAGAGCGGCTTCTAAAACAGCCGCAGCTTTTTGCTGCATATCCAAAGCCAGGTAGGCATCGGTTTTTAAAATATACAGATTGGTATCCTTGCTGTCGAGCAATTCGGCCTGGTCAAGTATAAATAAAGCTTCTTTATAGTGGCGTAAGGCAATAAGCAGATCAGCCTTTTTTAAAAGCAGCATGGCAGAATAGGGATATTGCTCAATTCCATATTCTGCAGCTTCCAAAGCCAGGGTCAATTGCTCTTTTTCATCAAAATAATCTATAATACGTTCAAAGGAATCTTCTTCAATAAAGGAGTTGGTTTTACCTGCCTTGAGGTTGTCAAATTGCTGTATTAATGCTTTTAATTCTTCTCTGTCCTGGCGGTAAGGGTATTTACTCATTGGCTGTAGGTTATTGTAAATTAAGAATTTTTGAATAAATAATCAACTTTTTGTAACAATATTTAAATAAAAACGTTAAAGGAATGTAAAAAGAATTGATGAATGGTATGGAATTACCAAATAATTTTCAATATATTTGTTTTAATAATTGAAACCCAATGATGAAAAAGGCTAAAATGTTACTGGTTGTTCTTATGCTTAGCGGCATAGGTTTCAGTGCTATGGCAGATAAAGGCATTGGAAAAAAGAATAAATCCAAAGTTTCCCTAAATATTAATACAGGAAAATCTTCTTTAAGAAATTCTATCTCGGTTAATTTAAAAACCGGTTTAAAATATACCGGCAGCTTGTTGGTTAATCAACAGGTTGATGGTAAAACTTTAATAAATACCACATTGCTTACCTATCAAAAAGGCAATACTGTTTACATTATACCACATAAGCAAATAATTGCTGTTCCGGAAATGAAACAGGGCTACACCGGCATGAAATTAATTATCAAAACTCACTAATATAAAAGCTTAATTTTTCGTTGCTTTTTTTTATTCCTTTAATTTATCAATTTCCTTTTTTAAGATTTTGATTTTCTTCGTAGGTCATAACCCTGTACCCGGATGTAGGAAAATCAAATAGTGAAGCCTGCACAGGATCATAATTTATTTTTGCAAGGCTGTACTTAAATTTCGTATTACCCGATTCAATTTCATATTCAACAGCAAGACCTGGCAGATTACTGAAGGTAGCATCATATTCCTTATTTGCCGAAACCAGGTCGGGTGTATAGAAAACTTCAAAAGTTTTACCATCAGTCATTTTTGCAATGGCTTTACGGGTATTATATCCACCTATGGTTTTAAACTCATTGGTAAGTTCAAATTTAATATTGTTGTACATTTTACCCTTCGCTTTCCAGTTTTCATTGGTAAGCGTGATCATCAGTTTTTGACCACTGAATTCTTTTAAAATAACTGCAGTATTTGATTTTGAATTATAGATGGTTATTTCTTTACCCAGTGCACTAACCATTTCTGTACGGCTGTTATTGCCCTTTAAATAAACTGTAGTTGAAGCCCCTGTGAGCGCTTGCCCTTTTATATCATATACAAAAGTTGCCTCAGCTATATTTTTTTGAGCCTGCGCAGAAAAATAACCGGTAAACAAACTAACCAGTAAAATAAACCCTCTTATATTTTTCATCATCATCTTTATTTAACTAAAGGTACTACTTCGCTTATTATCTTAAAAAATTAAAGCTATACCTTAATTATAGCTATGTAGTACAAGTAATAAAATCCCGTGCCAAGATCATGCTAATGTGCAATAAAAAACCTGCAAAGCTGAAGACAGCCTGCAGGTTGTGATAATATTAACTATAGAACTACTTTTTGTTGCCTTTTTTCTTTAAATCCTGCAGTTTTTTATTGCTTTCCTGCATGGCCATCATCCGTTCCTGAAACTTACTTTGTTTCACAGGTTTCTTCCGGTTTACTTCAATTTGGGCCAGAATTTTTTCATGATTAATTATATACTTCTGAATTATAATTTGCAGAATAAGTGTTATGGTATTTGAAACCGTATAATACCAGGTTAAGGCCGATGGCAGATTATTAAATACACCTAACAATAATACCGGAAAAATGTATGGCATATATTTCATCACCGGATTACTGTTATCCTGCATGCTACTCATGCTGTAAATAGAAATTACCAAACTGGTAAGAGTTGCAGTGATGGTAAATAAACTCACATGATCGCCATAAAAAGGAATAGGAAAAGGTAACGTAGCAATTGAATCATAAGCTGCCAGATCTTTTGCCCATAAAAAGGCTTCGCCTCTTAATGAAATATTGGATTGAAAGAAATAATACAGCGACATAAATATCGGTATTTGCAGCAGGGCAGGCAAACATCCTCCCAGCGGGCTTACACCGGCCGATTTCCAAAGCTTCATCTGATCCATGCTGAAGGCCTGCTTATCATCTCCATGTTTTTCTTTCAGTCTGTCAATTTCTGGTTTTAGGGCCTTCATTTTGGCACCGCTTAAATAGCTTTTATATAAGATGGGCGAAGTTATAAGCCTGATTAAAAGGGTTAGTAAAAAAATAACCATCCCCATACTGGCTATATGCTTTCTTAAAAAATCAAAAACCGGTAATAAGAAATGACGGTTAATGTATTTTACAAAAGCAAAAACACCACTGCCGTATGGCACAATGTTTTCCATTTTATTATTTGCTGCAGCTAAAATTGTATAATCGCTGGGGCCGTAATACAGCTGCAGGGGCACTGTTGGTGCATTGCCGTTAACAGCTATTTTTAAATTGGCTGTTGTTTGTGCAATTATATGCAGCGAATCTTCAGGTACAACCCATTTAACCAGAGCGCTCTGAAATTTATTTTTGGCTGACAATGCTGATATAAAAAATTGTTGTTTTACGGCAAGCCACTCAACTCCCTTATCAAACTTCATATCATCACCCGAACCTACATGTGAAAAATCGTAATCACCGTTTTCTAAATAAGCGATTTGGGTTTGCTGCCTTTCGTATTTAATATCTTTTTCCACTTGTGGCGTTTCTACCTGCCATAACAGGTCAATAGTATTTTGAGAAACCAGTTTATCGGCACCTTTCATAGATATAGTAAAGTCAACAAGGTAACTACCCGGTTTAATGCTATATTGATGGGTAATTTCTTTACCGGTTGAGTCTTTTAAAATAAATGAAATGCTTTGGGATTTATCGGAATTTTCAGTTTTCCTGCTACTTATAAAAGTGATGTCAGCTGTTTCATTTTTTTTATTCTCACCGGTAATGATAGCATACGATAACTTATTGAATTTGCCGTTCTCCAGGATAATTGGTGTACCATCAAACTTATTAAAGGTTTTTAATTGAACAATTTTAGGTTGGCCGCCTTTATTGGTAAAGACAATTTTTATTAACCCATTTTCTAATGTATCTAAATTCTCTATAGTATCTGTAATAAAAACTTCGGGCATTTTTTGCCTGGCATCTATAATTGAGTCCTTTAATTTTATATCCTTTGTAACAGCAGCCGTATCAACTTTTGGTTTTGTCTTCGCAATTGAATCTTCAATCCGTTTCGTTTCAACCATATGTGCCTGGCTACTGCGACTGTTAATGATAAACATTGCAATCAGCAAAGCTCCTATCAATACAAAACCAATAACCGTATTTTTATCCATTCCCATGTTTGCTTGTTTTAAACCCGATAATCATCGGGTGGCAAATATAATTAAAGTTTAATGGCTGCATGGTACCAATTAAAAAAAGCCTTCCCGGTTAAGGAAAGGCTCTATATGATGCATTACTGATATTATTTTTTTGCAGCAGTAGGTGCGGCATCTGTCTTGGTTGCAGCAGCAACGGGTGCTGTATCAGCTTTGGGTGCTGCATTATCCTCCTGCTTAAGTTGCCTTGTTAAAGTAACAGAAGCAATTGGAATACGTGGAGAGTTTAAAACTTCCATATTATCCAAAATTACGTCTTCAACCCTTATATTTTCGTTTAATTCAAGTTTTTCAATGTTTACATCAATATGTTCCTTTAAATACTTTGGTAGTGTTTTTACCTTTAATGATTTCATTTTTGTAACCAGTTTACCACCGGCTTTTACACCTGCCGGAACACCAATGTAATTAAGGGGTAAAGATGTAATCACTTTTTTATTTTCAACCAGCTCTAAAAAGTCAACATGCAGTAACAAATCTGTTACTTTATGAAACTGCAGATCTTTTAAAATACAACGGTAGGTTGTACCGTCAATAATTACGTTTGCCAACATAAAGTCTGGTGTGTAAACGATGTCTTTAAAAGCAGTTGCCGGAGCTGAGAAATTGATCTCTTGAGAACCACCATAAATTACACCTGGCACCATTTTCTGAGAGCGAAGTTGGCGGGTGGCTTTTTTTCCGCTGTCGGTCCTCAGTTGTCCTTCGATTGTAATTGA
>JANOVD010000574.1:0-2025 GCA_031417255.1 Chitinophagaceae bacterium | reverse complement strand
AGAAAATACGAACCGTTTTTTTCATACAATGATTATGAATTGAGGAGTTACAATTTGTGAAAGAGTTGATCCTTAGTCAGGCTCAGGACGAAATTAGGAAAAAGCTTTGCTGTGCGGGTATCCGGGTATTTAATTTTTTGTCAAATAATGCCCGGATATCAGAAAGTACAGCCGGATAAAGCGGAGTTTTCTGTCCAGACGAGAACCCAAATGATTAAAGTTCACAGGCGATGTGTCAGATGGCCTTGTGTGATGGAGCTGTGGCACTCGCCGTCGTTAGAGAAGAACGCCGAGTCCACGCCACACACAAAACCTGGCGGTGAGACATCGGCTTGGAAGCGTTAGATTTGGAAGACTCGGGAGGGAAGAAACACCAGCAACCGCAAAAACCACCTAAACCATTTTAAGATGAAACAAATCTGTGTAATAAATACGATCTTTTTTTCAATTTTCTTATTTGGATGTGGCTCTAATGGTCAGCGTATAAGAGAAGCTAAGCTGAATTGCTATAAAGACAAGTTAAGGGAAATAGCGGATAAACCAATATATATAGAGGTTATGTCTCAATTTATTGACACTTTTAGTGTGATGAAGGGCGAAAAGGAATATTTTGGAATTCCTGAAATTGTAAGTAATAAAATTGACGAGGCGATTTTTTTTAATGAAAATAATACAGAATGTATTTTGATTGTTTTGGAGAAGTATAGTGATCAGCTTGTTTTTGGGGAGGCAAGAATGATAAGTGGCACTCTCCTTAATCGAAGGTGGGTATTTGAGCCAAGTATTAATATTACCTATGAAAAAGATTTTTTTTCTCTTTACCGGGAAAATAATTTTGAAAACATCTCGAAACTTGCCAGATATACTGTTTTGACTACTGGAGAGGTTAAAAAAAGAGAATGTGATATTGATAAGGAGTACTGGTTTAAGGAGTTGAAAAAATAAAGTTATGGGTAGTGAGCCATTTATTACCTGGCAGATAAATAGGTCAGACAGCCGCATAAAGCGGAGTTTAGAATTTACCCGGAAAATGCTGGTTCAGGAATGCCTTATAATTCTCCAAATCCTTATTCACTTTCAGCAGGTCGTAGTTGCTGTCGGATAGAATAATAAAATTGTATTTACCCCCTTTGAGCCAGGGAATAATTTCTGAAGCTGTTTTTGGGCGGGTTTGATCAATATAGTTTATTGCATCTGCTGCATCTTTGAAAGGGCTGATAATTAATAACCGGTTTTCTGCATCGAGGTCGGCTAAGTCAGCAATCATTTGTTTATTATAATAAGTTTCCCGGTTATATCGGTCAAAAGCATTTTTAGCTTCATTAACAAATACAGGATCCACCTTATTCAGCACCAATACAACGTAATGCGGAACAGTGGCTGAAAATGTATAAGGAGAAATAATTTTTACAACCGGTTTAGTGCCTGTCGAATCTTTTGGCGGGTTGTTATTGCCAATAGGTTGTGTTATTGTTTTAGTGGAGTCTTTCCGTACCGGGTTATTATTCGTTACATAATATGTTGGCTGTTTACCAGTGCTGGTATCGCCCATGTTCCGGGTTACTACCAGTTTCCGGAGTTCGGTTTCAATCTGCTCTCTTCTGCTCAACACATCCAGCAAAGTGGTGGCCCTGGTGGCCATAGGTGTATTGGGAAACTGGTTGATTATATTGTTCAGTTCGTTTTTGGCTGCACTGTCATTTCTTTGCTTAATGAAATATACGGCTTCAATATAAAGTAACTGAGGGGTCCAGAAATTTTTTCCATAAACACTATCCGCTGATTTTTTTTCAGCTATTGCCTGCTCAAAACTACCTTCAATAAAAAGGTCGTAAATTTTTTCATAGGCTTTTGTTGCCTCTGGATTGGCAGATTTTGAGTTGGGATTTTTGCCAGTGGTAACTATTGTGGTAAAATTGCTGCCTTTATGTTTTTCACTCATTAGTTGCTTAATGGCCGCAGCCTTGGTCAGTTCACCATTTTTATTATAACAATAATACAAGTTAAAAAGAACCTCATCCATCG
>JANOVD010000573.1:0-2598 GCA_031417255.1 Chitinophagaceae bacterium | reverse complement strand
GTACCTAACTCATCGCTCCAGAGGCAAGCGATCTCCAAAGTGTCAACATCTCCGGCAAGCGCATCGGGCACTAACTCCAACGGCAAACCGGCGGGCGCGCCCGTCGGCGGAAATGGGTTGCGACCCGACACGGGATGCACGTAAGAGTTGATGCCTCCGCGGGCGCGCGCAAATTGAAGCGCGACCGAGTTGGGTAGATCGAGATTGTCATAGGCGGGGTAGCCGGGACCAGAATACCAAGGCCAAAATAGTGAGTCGGCTCCGACCGCGCTGACATGTCCGAGAAAATGCGAGCGGATTTCCTGCGCGAAAGCGATCATCGGCGGCTTGTTGGTCCGACGCCAATTCCACCATTCAACATCCATAAAGCGTGTGTGCAGATTGGCGAGTTGCGGCGTCGAGAGATCGAGGGCTTCAGCCTGCATGTCGAGCACGATGTCTTCAGGCGTCAAGAGATAAGGCCCGCCATAGTTAAGATGAGAGTGAAGGTCTGCCGAATACCAGCCTTCAGACACGGGATTCCACAGAGGGGCGGGCATCTCAAGATCAATCGTTGTTGTCTCGCCCGCGCGCACTGTCTTTGATGTGGATACAGGAGTGCTGCCGAGGCCGTGCGCCGCAAGCACGCGCACTTCGCCCGCCGGGACTTCGGCGGTTATGACGCCGGGAGAGTAGGAGAAAACAATTCCGTTCTGCCCGTCGAAGCGCGGCTGTCCGGTGTCTGGAAGAAGCGCGTGCCCCTTGCCGTCAACAATAGAAAGACGTGCGGGAAGATTCGCCGCCTCGCCCGCCCAGCGCGTCTTTACGATCAGGCGTGTTGTCGGCTCACCCCAACTCCATGACAGTGGCGAGACATCTTCCGGCGTGCCGCCCGTCGCCGGAATGCGAAAGACGTGAAAGCGTTCGTTTGAGTCGGGTTCGGCGAAGTAGATGTAGTTATTGTCAGGACTCCACGCGGGCATCAGCGGGTAGCGCGCGTTGTGCGCCAGTTGGATTGAAACGCCGCCTTTCGTATCCATCAGCCATAGCTGCCAACGATCTTGCGCGGGCAGATTCGCCACAAAGCTTCGTCCGTCAGGTTTGAGCGCAGGGCGCAATTGCGAGGCGATTCCTTCTTCGCGCAGCACGCGCCTCGTGCCGTCGCGCAGATCGATTACGGAGATGGAATCAATGGAGCCGATTTTTGCCACGTAGAGAAGCTGCGTGTCGCCGGGAAGCGGTTGCGGTTGAAGCTCAAGTCCCCTGTCGGTGGTCAGACGCTTCTTCTCGCCCGTGCTGAGGTCGATGCGCCAGAGATCAAGGTCGCCGCTCTCAGCGGAGCTATAAAAGAGAGCGCGACCGTCATGAGAGAACGCCGGATCGAGGTCGAGTGCCGGAGTGTTAACGACGACTCTTTCTTTCCCGCTCATCAAGTCAAGCAGAAGGATGCTCGTGTCTTTGCCGTCGTCTCTGACGAAGGCGAGTTGTTTGCCGTCGGGCGACCATGTCGGGCGCGAATCGAGACTCCCGCCGCGTGTCAGGCGGCGAGCTTCCCGCGTCGTCAGGTCAATGCTCCAGAGCCAGCCGCGTGCGGCGACGGCGAGCGTGCGCCCGTCGGGTGAAGGAGCGGGATCGGTCGTTCCCACATTGAGCGTCGGCAGGTTATAGCCTTCCAGATAAACGTGGTGACCCATGTTCGCTACCTTTGGATAGCGGTTAGTCCATTGACTCGATGCTCCGGCAGACAGCAGGTGCAGCGAAAGCAGGCAAGCGAAAGCGAAGCGGAATTTAGTTGTCGACATACGTACTAGCTCCAAAATGTTCGAGGCGGATACAAGCGATTAATCTATCTACTACAAAATCGTAAAAGCCGCGAGCAATATTTCAAATACAAAGTCACCGGATCGGTTCATGCTGATAGCTAACAGCCGGACGGCTAACGCTTGAGCTGACGCGGCGGCGCGAATTTAATCAAGCATCGCCGCACCAAGCTAGTTACGAAACACGCCCCCGCCGCTCGCGTCCAACGATTTGTACGGTGGCGGCGTTACTTATATGCACGAAGCACCGACGCGACGATGATGCTAATCGCAAAGAGACCGAGATAGAAAGGACCGACCTCTTTGAAACGGAGTGTTCGGATCAGTGATGTGAATCGCTTATATTCCTCAGTGTTCTTATGTTTCTGCGCTCTGGGGTCGAGCACTTCCAGTCCAACCAGTTTCTGTTTGTCAAACGATTCTTTCAAGTGTGATCCATTGAGAAACTCCGAGATCTTTTGGATACGAAATATGAAGCTTCTCTGAATCCTTCGCCATCGGCCGTCTATGTACCAAAACAGGAGTGGAATCATAGCGGTCAGTCCAACAAAGGGGCGGAGTTCTGGGTTGCCAAGCGAGATACCCAAGCTGCCAGCCCACACAAACACTGCCCAGTTTTTGGTTCCCTGCGTTGTTATGTCAAGCCGGCCAATCGCGTCGTTGATCGAGTCGAACTCCAACTTAAGAAACTCGAGCTGGTACTCCAGCGTGCGATCCGAGGCGGGTGGAATAGTTTTCTCATCGCGATCACTCATATTGTTGATCCTGCTGTCGTCAGATGAAGCCACCGAACTTATGA
>JANOVD010000572.1:0-3995 GCA_031417255.1 Chitinophagaceae bacterium | reverse complement strand
TTATCCAACAAACAAATATCATAAGCAATTTTGCGAATGCAGGTTCCATTGGTGATGGTTACTACAATGGTACCCTTGGTTACATTACCCCAGTTAATGGTAACGGGGTTACCGGGATTGAGAGAAATTATTGTACCACCTGTTACAGCCCAGGTATAAGTAAAGCCCGGTAAATTGGGTATTACCAAATACGTCATCTGCGAATTTTTACAGGCTATTATTGACCGGTTTTGGCCTGGTACGGGCCCGTTAGGGGGAATTTGGCCCACTGCTGTATTCAGTTCTTTAAAGCTGCTGTCGCATACCAGGTCGCACTGGCGGTCATTAATAAGTTGTTTCAGCTCAAATTTTTCGGGGCAACAAACCGCATTTACCTGTGCATTAGTTTTTAAAAAGACTAATGAAACGAATATAAAGAGAATTAATTTTTTCATTGTTTTGGTTTTTGTATTGTCAACTAATGAATGCGGTTTTATTTGTTACATCCTTCTTTTTTCTTTTCGTAACAAACAAGCTTGTTGCAGGTAAAACAGTTACCAGCCTTGTCAATAAATTCTATTTTATATCTTATACACCATTTAAATACCGCACTGCAACAGGGTGTTAACTGTGGTGTTGTTATGTTTATGTTTACCGATTGTGGTATTGGTTTATTCCATTCCATACTGTTGGTACCGTTTGTAAAATGGCCATAAGTTGCTGCATCTTTATTGCAGGGAATACACATATCATTTTCGGGCACCATTTCAAAATAAACCAACTCGGCTTTTATTGTTTTAACAGTTGCGCCGGGGATTGTGGTAATTGTTATGGGTTGATTAAATGTTATGGTATTGTTGCTGATTGTAATGTTGCCGGGAGTGGGTGCATTTAAAGTAAAATTCTTTTCATCGCAGGCAGTACATGATGCACATTTCAATGTATCCCAGGCAGCTTCGTTATTAATATTATCAGGGTCGGTTGGCCAAACGGTTTCAACAATAAATTTCATTGTCTTCATCGAGTCAATACAATTAATTGAAGCGGTAAATGCCTGTGATGAATTGGCATTAATGGTAAAAGGTATTGCAGGTGTGGTTGGCGATAAAGTTGTAAGCGGGCCCGTTCCGTTAACACGATACTTAATGGCGGTAACCTGTGCCTGGTTGGTAGCATGCAGGTTGCTTACTTTTACATAAATGGTTTGTTTGCCGTTTATACAACAGCCAACTTTTACACTATCAATTTTTGTGTTGATATTATCATCGAGTATTTTAAAAGTATAGGCTTCACTTTTACCTTCATTTTTTGTACAAGCAGGTTTTCCCTCCCGGTTCAATGCCTGTACCTGCCAGATATAATCGCATAAATAAGGAGGCTTGCAGGGGCCGGTGTAAATGCCACTCACTGTTGCCTCTGTGATATTATCTACATCTTTTGTAACGATGGGCTGATTTGTTCTCATGGCCTGAGAACCGCTTTGTCCCTGCATGAGTTGCCATACTTTTAAACGGTAGGTAACCGGTTCCTGGGGTTTGGGTACTACCTGTGTCCACCGGAATATTACCGGTGCCGCCATATCCTTTTTTGTAAATTTCTTTCCTTCTACTGGTGCAGTCAATCTTGGTGGCGAACATTCTGTTGCTTTTGTATCTTCAACCTTAAATGTGTAAGACTCACTTTTACCTTCGTTTCTTCCCATTGCTTTTCCTTCACGGTTTACAGCCTGTACCTGCCAGATATAATCGCAGAGGTAGGGCGGCCTGCATGGGCCGGTATAAATACCATTTACAACAGCCTGTGTTATATTATCTACATCCTTGGTAACAATGGGCTGGTTTGTCCGCATGGCTGTTGTACCATTTTGCCCCTGCATGAGTTGCCAAACTTTTAAACGGTATGTAACCGGTTCTCTTGGTTTAGGCACAAGCGGTGTCCACCTGAAAGTAACCGGCCTGCTTAATTCTGCTTCGGTGTATGTTTTTCCGTTTTCGGGATTTATTAAAGTTGGCGGGGCAAAATCAGTTTCCTTGGGTGTTTCAACGGTAAACTCTCTGCAGGCTTCGCTGCTGATGGCCACCCGGTCAACATTAAAAAACTGTACACATATAGTATAGCTGCCGTCTTTTAATTCGTGGCAACCTGCCAGGGTTCCCGTTAACTCATTTGCTGAAAATGTACGTGTGGTAAATTCATCTACCTGTAAGCCCCCTGCTGAATTATTGCTGCAAACAATGGCGCCGCCTGCTTTTATCTGTACCATCAGCCTGATGCCTTTTACCCTTACAGTTGGCGGCAGTTGTGCCACAAGCAATAATGAGCCTGGCGTGTTGGCCCAATTATCAATTACAGCAGGAAGCTGATTTTTTACTGTAAAGCTTACAATTTTTATCTGTTGTAATTGGCTGTAGGCTGAAGCGCCTGTTAAGCATAGCGACAGCAGCAGTAATTTTAGTTTCTTCATTGATGAAGTTTTTAGGAAACATAAAGATTTAAATAAACTCCCACGATTTTTGACCAATTGTATAAGCGTGGGAGTTGATGGTACAAGCGTTAAAATGATTTTAATTACACTCCTGCCAGCCGCAACCGGGTGCATGAAGTGGATTATGACAATAAACCGTTTTGCATATTACTTTTACTTGTGGATCATTATCCGTTGCGATTTGGTTACTTCCCGCCACCACTACTTTTGGAACAGGCGCCCCTTCCTTTATTCTCAGCACTATTTCCACAATATTACCGGCAGCATCATAGGTTATTTTTTCTACCGGAAGATTAAATGGATGGGAGCTGAAGGGAGGTTTGTCCAAACTTCTACCTGTTTGCAAACCAGAATATGGGTCCCTGTCCATACTTTTTCCTGATGACATACCCGTTCCTTTTTCCCTGGTTAAGCTTTTGCCGGTTGGCATACCTGTATTGCCTGCATTGCCTTTATTGCCGGCTTCTGCTTTTACCGGACCCTGATTTTCTATATCGAACTTAAATGAATTGGACCCTGCATGACTATTGCCAATAGAAAAACCTTCGCTGTTTAACACTTCAACGGCCCAAACAAAATCGCAGAGATACGGTGGCTTGCATGGCCCTGTATATAAATTACTGATGGCTGCCTGTGTAATGTTAACTACATCTTTGGTTACTATTGGTTGATTACTCCTCATGGCTTCAACACTATTTTGTCCCTGCATTAATTGCCAAACCTTTAAACGGTAAGTAACTGCTTCTTTAGGTTTAGGCACTAATGCTGTCCAGCGGAATAATACCGGTTTAGAACCTTCGCTGTCCTTAAATAATTTTTCATCTGCAGGGCTTAACAAAATTATCTTACTGTTAGATGCCTGGTTAACTGTGGTGCCGCCCGAAGGAAGTTTTACCGGTTCTTTTACAGTTTGTGAAAAACCGGTTAAGCTTAGTGATAAAGCAATTAATGTTGTGCGTGTACTCTTTTTCATTGTTGTTAATTTTAGTGTTTAATAATTTGTTTTGATTAAATGACAACACAAAAATGAAAAAGATATTGATCAGATTTTTTGAAACTGTACAACTGCGTTTAAAAATTGTATAAGCGAAAAGCCTTTACAGACAGTGCTTTCAGGGCAATTTATGTATAAGTGTGTGAGATGTTTGTATAAGTGCGGCCTTCTGAATATACCTGTAGGAAATTAATGCTTCATTTTCTTCGCAGCCATTTTTCAAAGCGTGAAAGAAATTCTTCCTTTCGGCGGGAAGCAACAGGTAATTCTTTTCCATTTTCCAAAACCACATCGCCGCCGCTACCCTTTATATATTCTTTAATGAAGGAAAGATTGATGATGTATTTATCATGAATGCGGGTGAAATTTATTTCGGGTAACAGCTTTTCATATTCGCCCAACTGGCGGCTTACCATAATTTTTTTATCGCTGCTTAAATAAAAATTTGTGTAATTACCGCTGCTTTCGCAATATAAAATATCGGCAAGCTTTACAAAAATTAAACCATTGCTGGTTGATAAAGGAATTTTATCCGGT
>JANOVD010000571.1:0-14771 GCA_031417255.1 Chitinophagaceae bacterium | reverse complement strand
ATCCAATCCGTCTGTGGTTTGGGTTGGTACCGGAGAAGGAAATCCAAGAAATTCGCTAAACCTTGGTGGCGGTATTTATAAAAGCCTGGATGCCGGTAAGACCTGGAAAAAAATGGGGCTCGATAAAACAATTTGTATTCACCGGGTAGTAATTGATCCGGTTAATCCCAATACCGTTTACGCAGCAGCAATAGGCAATCCGTATGCGGAGCATCCCGACCGTGGTGTGTTTAAAACAACAGATGGTGGTGAAACCTGGAATAAGATTTTATATGCCAATGATACAACCGGTTGTGCCGATCTTATCATGGATCCATCCAACCCCAATAAACTTATTGCCGCCATGTGGCAGTTTAGAAGAACACCCTGGAATTTAAAAAGCGGTGGTAAGGGAAGCGGTTTATTTATAACCGTTGATGGCGGAAAAAACTGGAAACAAATAACTAAAGATGATGGGTTACCGGAAGGACAGTTGGGAAGAATTGGCGTTGCATTCAGCCGTAGTATGCCCAGCAGGGTGTATGCAAAAGTAGAGGCAACGAAAAATGGATTTTATAAAAGCGATGATGGAGGATTTAAATGGGTATTGGTAAACAGTGATGCTGCCCAAATAACAGACCGCCCTTTTTACTACCAGGAAATTTATGTTGATCCGAAAAATGAGAACAGGATCTATGATGTGCATTCAACAATAACTTTCAGTGAGGATGGCGGTAAATCTTTTACAACCATGATCCCGTATTCGGGCATTCATCCCGACCATCATGCCTGGTGGATAAACCCTGAAGATCCTAACCACATCATTGAAGGTAATGATGGTGGTATTGGTATTTCAAGAGACCGTGGAAAAACATGGGTGTTTGATGAAAAAATTCCGGTGGGACAGTTTTACCATGTAAATGTTGACAATGAAATTCCTTACAATGTTATGGGAGGTATGCAGGATAATGGAAGCTGGCTCGGCCCCGCCTATACATGGTCGAATGGAGGCATTAGAAATTATTATTGGAGCAATGTGGGTGGTGGTGATGGCTTTGATGTAGTGTCTGATCCCGAAGACGCAAACTGGGTATATAGTATGAGCCAGGGTGGAAGCGTAGGAAGAAGAAACTGGAAAACCGGAGAAGGATGGTTTATAAGGCCGCCGGCACTTGACCCTAAAATAAAATTGCGTTTTAACTGGAACTCGGCCATTGCGCTTGATCCCTTTGATACAAAAACCGTTTACTACGGCAGCCAGTATTTACATAAGAGTACTGATAAAGGCGTAAGCTGGGATATCATATCTCCTGATCTTACATCAAACGATACCGTAAAAATTGCAGCTTATCAAAACACCGGTGGGTTAACATTGGATATTACCGGCGCAGAAACACACTGCAGCATTCTTGCCATTGAACCATCAAAAAAAGAAAAGGGAACCATTTGGGTAACTACTGATGATGGCAATGTTCAGTTGACAAGAGATGGCGGAAAAACATGGACAAGCTTTTATGGAAAAATTCCCGGCATGCCAGCTGATTGCTGGATACCGCAGGTGAAAGCATCGGTATTTAATGCCGGAGAAGTTTTTGTTGTTGCCAATGATTACCGCCGCGGCGATATGAAGCCTTATATTTTCCGTACAACAGATTATGGTAAAACATGGGTGCGGATGATTGATGAAAATAAAGTGAAGGGATATGCATTATGTGTGCTGCAGGACCCAACACAACCAAATTTAATTTTTGTTGGTACCGAAAATGGGTTATGGGTAAGCCTCGATAATGGAATTACATTTGAACAATTTAAAAATGGTTACCCCTCTGTTTCCACTTACGATCTTGTGATACAGGAACGTGAAGCCGACCTGGTGATTGCAACATTTGGCCGTGCGCTTTGGGTATTGGATGATATAAGGCCATTAAGAAAAGCTGCTGCAAATAAAGGCATAAAATTTACAAGTCCTGTTACCATGTTTGCAGCAGCAGATGCATACCAGGCACAGTACAAAGCGGCAACAGGGTATGAGTGGAGTACTTATGGTTTATATGATGCTGAAAACAGAAGGCGTGGCGCCCCTGTTTCTTTTTTCATCAATAAACAAAAACAGGATACTGCTGCAAAGCAACAGCCAACTACTGAACAGGCCGTTCCGGCGGCGGCACAACAAGGTGGCGGACGTGGTGGGCGTGGAGGAGGTGGCAGTGGCAGGTCTGACAGCGCAATGGTAAAAATTTATAATGCTAACAATGAACTAATAAGAACATTACGCTGGGCTGTTGATTCCGGCTTTAATAAAATGTATTGGGGAATGGAAGAAAAAGGTTTTCGTCAACCAGGTTCTGTTAAACCTCTATCTGGCGCTCCCGAGCCCGGAGGTTTTGCTGTTTTGCCCGGCACATATAAATTAGTAATGACTTATGCAAGAGCTTCTGATTCTACCTACATAACAGTAAAGGATGACCCAAGATTGGGCAACCGTAACGATATAAAACTGGCCCAGCGAAATATGTATAACCGGTTAAGAAAATCTGCAGATAAATTAACAGCAGGAACCGATCAGCTTACAGAAAGTGAAGAAGTATTAACCAAAATGTTGGCGCAATTAAAGGGTATGGAAGGAAAAGAGATTGACTCCTTGAGAAAATCAACAATTAAAATGCAGGATGAAATAAAAAGCATTCGTGAGTTGATCAGCGGCAAGCCAAGCACAGCACAGGGTATTACAAGAGCACCGGAATTAACCGTAATGACAGCTTTACAAACAGCACAGCAAGCCATTGGAAGTAAAATGGTGGCGCCGGGCCCGCAGGTAGAAACTTTGGTTGAAAATGCAGAAAAATCTGTGAAGGATATTGTAGACAAAATAAATAATTTCTACAGCGAATCGTGGAGGAAATACCGAAGCCTTGTAGAATCCACGCCAATAAAATTATTCAAAGATTATAGTCCGTTATAATCCGGATCATAAATTGTTACCGCCGTTTGCGTGTAAATATTGGTTGCCTTTACGAAGCGGTAGCGAAAAACAGGTGCTGCAGTTTATTAAAGAGTAGGTAACTAAGCGGGAATTTAGCTAAGAGGTCGAAAGAGAAAAGGAGGCAAAGAAGAGAAATGCACCCCTGTATTTCTCTTTCAGCTCCTTTTCTCCTTTGTCCTCTTAGCCTATTTCTTCGTCGCCGTTTTTATTCTTTGCCATACACTTGTAAATTTTTACTTTTGCCTCTTAACTACAGGCTTATGGGTAATGTTACATTGAGCGTGCTGGCCGAAACCCTGCAGGCTTCCGAAATTGTTCGCCTGGGGGCAACCATCAAAGAAAAGATGAAGCAGGGCGAAAATATTTATAATTATACCATTGGCGATTTTGACTCTTCTATATTTCCAATCCCTGCAGAACTGGAGCAGGAAATTATTAATGCATATAAAACCGGTTATACCACTTACCCGGCTGCAGAAGGCAATCTCGATCTGAGAGAAGCGGTTGCTGCTTTTATGTTATCAAGAGGCGGTTTAAATTATGCGGCAAACGAAGTTTTAATTTCAGCCGGCGGCCGTCCGCTCATATATGCTTTATACCGTGCCATTGTTGATACAGGCGATAAAGTAATTTACCCGGCGCCAAGCTGGAACAATAATCACTATGTACATTTTACCGGTGGCCAACATATTATGCTGGAAGCTGAAAAAGAAAATAATTTTATGCTTACGGCTTCGCAGATAAAAGAACATATTAAAGGGGCAACATTACTTTCGTTGTGCTCGCCTTTAAATCCCACGGGAACAACTTTCAGTAAAGATGAATTAAGCGCCATTTGCAACCTGGTGATTGAAGAAAATAATAGCCGTGCATCAGATGAAAAAAAACTGTACCTGATGTACGACCAGATTTACTGGACACTTACTTTTGGCGAAACAGTGCATCATAACCCGGTAACACTCAATCCTGCCATGAAAGAATTTACTGTGTTTATTGATGGCATTAGCAAGTCGTTTGCAGCAACCGGTGTTCGGGTTGGCTGGGCGCTGGGGCCAGCTGAATTGTTGGTAAAGATGCGGTCTATCAACAGTCATATTGGTGCATGGGCCCCTATGGCCGAACAAAAAGCTGTTGCGGCCTATTTGGGTAAAACAGAAGCTATAGATAAATATTTTGCTCATTTTAAAGCCGAAATAAATGAGCGCCTGCAAACTATTTTTAAAGGATTTCAGCAAATGAGATCGGCCGGTTTGCATGTTGATGCCATAACCCCCGAAGCGGCCATCTATCTTACCATACAAATTGATTATGCAGGTAAAACAACTGCCGGAGGAAAATTATTGGCAGCCCAGGCCGATGTTACCGCTTATATTTTAGATGAAGCAAAGCTGGCTGTTGTTCCTTTTTATGCATTTGGTGCCGGCCTCAACAGCAGTTGGTATCGCTTAAGCGTTGGCACCTGCAAAAAAGAAGAGATTGCCGAAATGCTTGGTGCATTAAAATCTGCTTTACTAAAATTGAGTTGATTTTTTATTTGCGTTTCTGCAAAATCTTATTAATCCATTAATCTGCGATTAATTCATACAATTCAGAAAAACAAAGGGCTTTAATTTTCTGAGGCGAAAAAGTTTGCGGAGAAGAAGTGGTTTTTTGATGATCCTGTATTTATTCACGTCTATTATTTCGTGGGCGATAACCAGGTTTTCCAATCTTTCGATGGAGTATAACAACTCATGAAGCATTTCTACCTCATGCTCTATTGACTGCGGAGTCATTAACTCCTGGTTGAACAAAACCAGTAAATCCCGGTTTGATTTGTTCATAGCTTTATCCTGGTTAAATTGTATGTTATTTATAGCCTGACATGCCCGATTGATTGGGACAGCCGCAGCCCTTTTTTGAAGAGGCACAGCTGGTTGTTACCAACACGGTTACAATAATTAATAGCAATAATGTTATTTTATTTAATCGTTGCATAATTTCAGTTTAGCAAATTAAACTATTTTCACAAACAATTATTGCATTGTTTTGAATAAAGATGAATTTTTTAACATCCCACACAACAAGCCACGTGTGTTGGTTGCTCCATTAGACTGGGGCCTCGGACACGCAACACGCTGCATTCCAATTATATTTAAATTACTACAGGAAAATTGTGAGGTGATTGTTGCTGCCGAAGGCGATGTAAAAATTTTATTGCAAAAAGAGTTCCCAAGCCTGGTTTTCCTCAACTTAAAGGGCTACCGGATGTATTACAGCCGCAATAAATTCTGGTTGCCAGTAAAACTGTTGCTACAGTTTCCAAAACTTATTTACCGTATTTATGCCGAAAAGCGTTGGTTAAAAAAAGTTGTTCGTCAATATAAAATTGATGCGGTAATTGCTGATAACCGTATGGGGTTAAGCCATACAAAAATTCCCTGCATGTATATTACACATCAATTAAAAATTAAAACCGGTAACCGTTTTACCGAAAGCATTGCACAAAAAATACATTATCGTTTTATCAATAAATTTACCGCATGCTGGGTGCCTGATGCAACGGGTGAAAAAAATTTAGCCGGAGAATTATCTCATACCGATGTATTGCCAAAAGTTCCTTTACATTATCTCGGACCTTTATCAAGGTTTGAAAAAACACCTGTTGAAAATAAATACGACCTGTGTATTGTTTTATCGGGGCCCGAACCACAGCGTACAATTTTTGAAAACCTGGTACTAAAAGATATAACCGGTTTTAATGGCCGTGTTTTTCTGCTGAGGGGGCTTCCGGGAAAAACAGTAATTCCTGAAAGTAGCAATGCGGCGCTTGAAATAAAAAACCACCTTCCTGCTACAGAATTAAACATGCTATTGCAACAATCAAATATGATTATCTGCAGAAGTGGTTATTCCTCGGTTATGGATCTTGTTAAACTTCAAAAAAAGGCGATTCTGGTGCCTACACCTGGGCAAACTGAACAGGAATACCTGGCCGGTTATTTACAAGATCAAAAATTGTTTTTTTGTGTTGAACAAAAACATTTTTCATTGCCGGCTGTTTTAAAAGCAGTTTCGGACTTTCAGTTTAACGAATTAAGTTTTTCACAAAATGCATTTGAATCAGTAATAGAAGATTTTGTTGCGCCGCTCAAAAAAATCAATAATGCAGATATTTAAAGCCACGGCTTATTTTTTTAAGGTCGAGCAGGGCTGTATAATTTAAAGCATACCACTCGTCATTTTTTTGTAAGCTTTCAATGGGCAATTCATTCAGTTGTGTGGGTAAAGAGGTGCTGCTGATAACTGCGCTTTTAATTACCGGTAATTTATTTAAAGGAGTTGCGTAACCTATCCAGGTTTTTTTTCCGGCCAGTACCAAAAAAATATTTTTATAAAATCCGGCGGCGCTTTTTTTAACAACCACAAATATGGGCGATCCAATTATAAAAATCAATGCAATTAAAATGTCAATCAATCTTTTGTTTCGTCGGTTTAGCGGTTTAGCAATATTATAATTTGTAGCGGCAGCAATATAATCGCCAGTTACATTTTTGCTGTCGCTGCCAACAATGCTGTTGCTGCCCGATGCATGAAACTTGTTTCGTACACCGACAGGCAGGGCCATAACAATGTTTATTATTTCTTTAAAGCTTAACCCGTTTTCGCAAAAGATAATTTCCTTTACAGGATATTTTTTTACAAGGCCGGGCAACTGTGTAATATTGCCCAGGGCAGATGTTGATACCGTTTCGCCATTATCTACACGCCCTAAAACTCTTTCGGGCATGCCGGCTTTTTTCATTATTTCTGTAATAGCGATAAAATCTTTTTCGCCGGCCACAACAACAGTTTGCCTGCGCTCTTCATTTTCATTTCTTGTTTCCAGGTAGCGCCACCTGATAAACTGAAGCCGCATCAGGTTCATCAAAACAAAAGCCAGCATAATGCCCAATACTAAAATGCCTCTTGAAAACCTGAAACTTTCCGGCAGTAAAGCATAAACACTTAACAAAACCAATGTGGCAATACATGTTGAGCGTATCAATTGTGATTGTTTATAGCCTTTATCATACAGGCCCGAATAATAAGCTGCAATTAAAAATATGGCGGTAAAGGCAGGGAAGGCAATAAATAAAACATTGGGAGAATAGTTTACTTCCTGCCTGATATAATTACTCCAAAAATATTTTGTTATAGAGAGGGCCGTTAAAATAATGCCGGCGTCCAGTATGGGTAAGCCAATTTTTTTTAACAGGTTTCCAATAGCCGAAAAGCCCGCTCTTATGATAATTGCCGTTTGTATTAAAAAAATAAAAATGCCGGCCCCGCTGCCGCTGTAATGCTTTTTTACAAACAAGTTCATGGCCTTATAAAACAACCGTACATAATTCAGGCTGCCTCTTTTGGTACTTTCTCCTTTAAAATGTATGATGCTGCTTTCGGCAAAATAATAATTCTTATACCTCCCGCCGGTGACGGAACAGGCGGCCTGTTGAATTCTGAAACTCAGGTCAACATCTTCGCCATACATAAAAAAACTTTCATCAAAATTTCCAACCTGCTCCAAAACCCTTTTGGGTATCATCATAAATGCGCCGGCCAATACATCAACTTCGTGATTTTCGTTTTCTGATAAATGGCCCAGGTGGTACCTGGCAAATATTTTTGACTGTGGAAACATTCTTGCAAGACCGGTTAATTTAAATAACGACGTTAATGGAGACGGAAAAGCCCTTTTACTTTCCTTTAAAAAATTACCCGAACCGTCAATCATCCTCACACCAACAGCGCCGGCATCTTTATTTAATTTAAAAAACTCCAGGCACTTTTCAATACTGTCTTCGGGTAATATGGTATCCGGATTTAAAAAAAGAATATATTCTCCTTTTGCAATGCCAAGTGCCTGGTTATTGGCTTTGGCAAATCCTGCGTTTTGTGTATTCCATATAAAATTAACCGCAGGGAAAGCTGGTTCCAGAAAAGCCCTGCTGCCATCGGTTGAATTATTATCTGTAACTATAATTTCTGCATCAATGCCAACGCATGCTTTTTGAACCGAGTGCAGGCATTGCTCCAGGAAGTGTTTTACATTATAGTTTACTATGATTACCGATAATTGCAATAGCATTTTTTAACAGGTACGAAATACGAATAATTTGTTCACTATTCAAAATACAGTTATTGACCCAGGGTGTATTACTGTTGATTGTTGTCAGGCTTTTATGCTTTGCTCGTGCCGTATCAGGTTATCGGGATCGTGCTTGTTTTTTATTTGCTGCAGTTTTAAATAGTTTGCTCCATAATACATTTCAGCCCAGTTTGTAAACCTAATGTCGGGATAGTTCCTGTATTGTGTTTTAATATTGTTATCAATAAAGAGGGTTTGCACTTCCTGAAATTTTTGCAATAGCCTGTCTTGTTGTTTTTCAATATCCCAATAGATTTGTAGCTCCGAAAAATAAGTAAATGCCCGGTGCGGAAAGCAGGAATCTTTTTCAAACTCCGCATTTTGAATATTGCCACCCAATGTGTTTACCTGGTATATCATGCCAGGCGTTGCAATAACGGTGTCAATAACTTTATCAATACAGTTTTCAATATCGCTAAAATTTTTATACAGACCCGCCGATGCGTTTTTAAAATACAGCGGCTCTCTTCTGCCATAAAAAACTTTCAGCGCTGTGGTTATAGGCTGCGGTTTTGTTTTGGTTATTTTTTGCGAAACCCCAGTTAAAGCATCCACAACTTTTTGTACTGCAGCATTGTGCTTATCGGCATTGGTTAATAAAATATAAATATTATTCCGGTTTAGTACAAAGGCTGAAAAACAACCTGTGGGAAGACCGGCTGTTACTTCAAACCATTTTTGTAAAACTGCTTTTGCTTTTATCGTATCAACTTTATAAGACTTAAAGCGATAACTCTGTAACAAAGCCGGTGCTTTATACAATTTAAATTTCATTTCGGTTACAACACCAAAATTTCCATTGCCACCTCCTTTACATGCCCAAAGCAATTCTTTGTCGCTTTGCGATGATATGATATTTCCTTTTCCGTCAACCATGGTTACTTCCAGTAAACTGTCGCAGGTAAGGCCAAATTTTCTTGCCAGCAAACCATAGCCGCCGCCTAGTACAAGGCCGCCAATACCTACGCCTGCACAGGAACCTCCGGGTAAAATTTTTCCTTTCGGTATTATTTCATCATATATATTTGACAGGGTACATCCGGGCCCAACTTTAATATTGTTGGCATCAATCCATTCAATTTTATTCAGTAGCGAAAGGTTGATGACCATGCCGCCGTTGTTGCACGAAAACCCTTCCATACAATGTCCGCCACTTTTTATTGCTACCGGTATTTTGTTTTGCCTTGCATATTTTATGGCCTCAGTAACACCAGTTGTATTTTTACATAACGCAATAATTAAAGGGTATTTATCAATCCGTTTATTAAAGCCCTTTCGCAACAATTCATAATCTGCATCGCCTTTTTTAAAATAGGTTACATTGTCATTCGACACAGGATTTGCGTACTTTTCAAATCTTGTCGAAAGTGCTTCAAGCGGTTTTACAATCAATCCCAAATTGGTAAGCAGCGCCAGTTTTAAAAACACTTTTCGCTTTATTTGATTTTGCATAATCAAATCTAAAATCATAAATCCGAATTCCGAAATCGAAGTTTATCTTTGCGCCATGCTAAAAACAACCCTTTTAAATGCAGTTGAGGCGGGGGCCAAACAGTTGCGCCATTATTTTAATAACGAAGATTTAAAGATCAGCAACAAAGAAGGAATCAACAACTGGGTTACCGAAGCCGATCATGCGGCTGAAAAAGCCATCATCGAAACCATTCATGCCGATTATCCCGATCATTTTATTTTGAGTGAAGAGGTTGGAGAAATAGTTACCGACAGCGACACAAAATGGATCATTGACCCAATTGATGGCACTATTAATTTTGCAAGCGGCATTCCGCTTTGTTGTGTAAGTATTGGAGTTGAACAAAATGGTGAAATGATACTGGGCGCCGTGTACAACCCGTTTATAAACGAAATGTTTTTTGCACAGAAAGGGTTTGGTGCATCGCTGAACGATAAAAAAATAAGTGTAAGCAAAAAAACCGAAGTCATACACAGTTGCCTGGTTACCGGTTTTCCTTATTCTTATCTTGATATGGAAAACGGTCCGCTTGAGGTGTTTGAACGTTTTGTTCGCAAAGGAGTTCCGGTACGCAGGCTTGGCAGTGCAGCTATTGATTTGTGTTGGGTTGCAGCCGGCAGGTTTGATGGATTTTTTGAACACAGTCTTAGTGCCTGGGATTCGGCTGCCGGTTATTTAATTGTTGAAGAAGCCGGTGGAAAAGTAACAGACATGAATGGTGATAAATATTCGCCGTACCAAAAGAAAATAGTAGCGACCAACGGTTTTATACATGACGAATTGATTGAAGTGATTCATAACAGAAAAACATTAGGCTAAGAGAACATACTTCGGCAAGCTCAGCAGAGAAAAGGAGCTGAAAGAGAAGCCCTCGTTTTCCTCTTTTCCTCCTTTGTCCTCTTAGCTAAAAATATAACACAATGGAAAGAACAGAAATCTCTTCCCTCGGCGAATTTGGTTTAATAGACCATCTTACCCGAAACAATGAAACAAAAAATGCATCAACCATTTTGAGTGTGGGTGATGATGCGGCAGTGATTGATCATTTTGGCAGACAAACGGTTATCAGCACCGACCTGCTTGTAGAAGGTATTCATTTTGATTTGATGTATACACCCCTGAAACATTTGGGATACAAATCCGTAATTGTAAACATCAGTGATATTTATGCCATGAACGCCTCGCCAACACAAATTGTTATCAGCATTGCCATAAGTAATAAGTTTAGTGTTGAAGCGTTAGATGAGTTTTACGAAGGTGTATATGCGGCCTGCGATAAATACGATATTGATTTGGTTGGTGGTGATACTACCACATCGCAACGTGGTTTTATAATAAGCATTACCGCTATTGGAGATGTGGTGCCCGATACTTATGTAAAAAGAGACGGCGCAAAAGTTAATGATCTTATTTGTGTAAGCGGAGATTTGGGAGGCGCTTTTTTAGGCCTGACCATTTTAGAACGGGAGAAAAAAATATTTGAAGATACCGGCGCCCAGCCCGACCTGGAAGACCGTGCATATATTGTTGGCCGTTTATTAAAGCCCGAAGCCCGTAAAGACGTGATAGAATATTTTGCCGAACATAAAATTACACCTACCAGCATGATGGACATCAGCGATGGGCTAAGCAGCGAAATGCTGCACATTTGCAAACAAAGTAATGTAGGTTGTGTTTTGTACGAAGATAAATTGCCTCTGAATGAAGACAGTAAAGATTTTGCATACAAACTGGAACTTGACCCTACCGCCTGTGCACTAAGCGGCGGCGAAGATTATGAATTATTGTTTACAGTTGCCCAGGCCGATCATAAAAAAATAACAGCCAACAACGGTTTAAGTATTATAGGATATATTACAGAAGCCAGCGAAGGAAAAACGTTTATTACACGTGGCGGAAACAAACACGAGTTGGTGGCACAGGGTTGGAATCATTTGAAGTAAAACAAACAGAAACTAAAGCCATGTTGAGAAAAGCCCGTTCTTATCTCAACAAATCAAAAATGGAAGCTATAAAAAACATCTTTGTCTTTTCTTTTGCGCTGTTTTTATATTCCTGCACCACAACTAATAAAAACTACAACCCCAACAAAAAATATCCTGCTCAACAATTGCAACAGGATTATTCTTTATTAAGAAACATACTGGAAAAAAAACATCCGTCTCTTTATTGGTACACCGGTAAAGACAGCATGGACATGTATTTTGACAAATACTACGGTGCTATTAAAGACAGTATGACCGAACAGCAGTTTGGCTGGAAGATCATTGCGCCGCTTACTGATAAAATTCACTGCGGACATACCAGCTTTGGCAGAAGCAAAGCTTACAACAACTGGACTGAGGTTAAAAGGTTTCCATCCTTTCCACTTTTTTTAAAATGCTGGAACGATACCATGGCTGTTACCAATAACTTAAACAGGAAAGATTCTGTTTTAAAAAGAGGTACGCTCATCACATCTATAAACGGCATTAAAAATACAGAGCTTACAAAGATCTTGTTTGGGTATATGACAGAAGACGGCTATGCCAACAATGTAAACTACTTAAGGCTTAGCAATAATTTTCCGTATTACCACCGCAATATTTTCGGCATCAGTAAAACCTATGCAGTAACTTATTTAGACATTACCGGAACAGAACGGCTTATAAATATCCCGGTTTTTGAATCTCCCGGAGACAGTATTAAAAAAACAAAGAACAGCGTTGTTGTAAAAAAAAATAAAAAAGAAACCCGGCAAAAAAAATATCAGGCTCTTCGTTCTTTAGCTGTTGATACGGCCAATAATACAGCCATTGTTACCATCAATACATTTTCATCGGGCAGCCTCCGTAAATTTTACAGGCAAACATTCAGGTATATTAAACAGGCTGAAATTGATAATGTGGTTTTAGATATACGGAGCAATGGTGGTGGCAGGATCAGGCTGTCAACATTGCTTACAAAATATGTAAGCCGTGTAAATTTTAAAGTTGCCGATACTTCTTTTGCTGTTGCAAAATCGCGGCGGCCTTATTCAAAATACATTAAGCAGGGTTTCATTAATAACCTTGGGCTTTTTTTTCTTACCAAAAAAAATAACGACGGGCTTTACCATTTTGGGCATTGGGAAAGGAAACTGTACAAGCCAAAAACGGCAAATCACTATGCCGGTAATTTGTATGTGCTTATTAATGGCTCTACGTTTTCTGCTGCTGCGCTTTTCAGCAATGCGGTAAAAGGCCAGCCCGGCGTTGTTTTGGTGGGAGAAGAAACCGGCGGCGGCTGGCACGGCAATAATGGTATTTTAATTCCGGATATTGTTTTACCCAACACAAACATAAAAGTGAGGTTGCCTTTATTCAGGCTGGTACAATATAATCATCCGCCAAAAGATGGCCGGGGAGTTCAGCCGGATATTTATATCGGCACCAATTACGATGCGCTGTTAATAGGAGCTGATAAAAAAATGCAGGTGGTGATGGAGATGATCAGAAGAAAAGGGGTTGGGAATTAGATTTTAGGAATTGGGTTTTATAATAATAGCAGTATTACTAAAAAAGCAATGCCTAGTCAATATTAAATGAATCTGCATCTTTCCAAAAAGGAAATTTGGCCCTTACATCATCCAGCATTTCTTTCTGCAATGTTATGGTGTTTACGTCTTCTTCATCAGCCATATGGTAAAGCACCTGTCCAAGTGGATCAATGATCAAGCTGTTGCCGCTGTAATAAATATTATTGGCATCGCTGCCCACACGGTTTACACCAACTACATAACATTGATTTTCGATGGCTCTTGCACATAATAATGTTTTCCATGCATGGCTGCGGCGCTCGGGCCAGTTGGCTACATAAATGAGCACATCATACTCAACAGCACTGAGCGGAGTCGAAGTGTTGGGCTCAGGAGTTTGAGCGGAGTCGAAAACCCTGTTTCTCGCCCAAACCGGAAACCTCAGGTCGTAACAGATCAATAAATTTATCTTCCAACCTTTTACAGATGCGATCAATCTTTTATTGCCAGAGTTGTAATGTTGGTCTTCTTCACCAAATGCAAACAAATGCCTTTTATCATAATATCCATATTGGCCATTGGGCAACATCCATATCAGGCGGTTAAAATAATTTCCTTCCTCTTCAATCATGATGCTCCCCGTAAGTATAATGCCATTTTCCCCGCTTACTCTTTTCATCCACTCAACAGTTTCGCCATCCATAGTTTCGGCAAATGCTTCGGGCCTCATGCTAAAGCCTGTGCTGAACATTTCGGGCAAAATAACGATTTCGGTTTTTTCTTCAATGTCGGTAATCTTCTGTTCCAGCAAACTTAGGTTAGCCGATTTTTCTTCCCAGATGAGGTTGGTTTGAATGGTTGTTATAGTTAGGGTTGACATCAGTTATATTTATACACGAATTTACGGATTGATTAAATAATATATCGTTGATTTATACTAAAACAGCATTTTATCGCCCATTAAAAAACAAAACTGTAAATTTGCATTCCACTTCCTTTCACAAGACGGCCTGTTGCAGGCTACCTGCCTACCGGCAGGCAGGTGTGGTACAAATAATTTTCCTGCTGATTCAGAAAATGCAACGTCTTTGCCAGCCCATACTAAACACAAATAAACCATTTAATGGCATTTAAAAAATTAGATCTTATTGATCCTATCCTGAAAGCATTAAGCACAGAAGGATACACAACCCCCACGCCCATTCAGGCACAAAGCATCCCCTTAATTTTAGAACAGCGGGACCTGCTTGGCTGTGCACAAACCGGCACCGGAAAAACGGCAGCTTTTGCCATACCCATTTTACAGTTACTGTATAAAAACAGGGGTGAAGAACGTGGCCCTCATAAAATAAAAGTGCTGATATTAACGCCAACACGTGAGCTTGCTATACAGATAGATGAAAGCTTTGCGTCGTACGGAAAACATACCGGCCTAACCCACACCGTAATATTCGGTGGTGTTTCGCAATTACACCAAACCAATATTTTAAGAAGGGGTGTAGATATTTTAGTAGCAACACCCGGCCGCTTGCTGGATTTAATAAGCCAGGGTTTTATTGATTTAAAATTTCTGAAAATATTTGTACTGGATGAAGCTGACCGTATGCTCGACATGGGTTTTATACACGATGTAAAAAGAATCATCACCAAGTTGCCGGCAAAAAGGCAA
>JANOVD010000570.1:0-1608 GCA_031417255.1 Chitinophagaceae bacterium | reverse complement strand
GACGCGTCACCCAGGGCCTTGAGCACCTTGACGACGACGACGTACTGGCCGTTCGGCACCTCCTTGCGGTGGTTCGGCGTGCCTCTGCCGTTGTCGTGCATGCGCGTGCCGTCCCACTCGAAGGCGAAGAAGCCGGTGGCCGTGGAATTCCGCGGCAGGTAGTCCTGCTCATCGGCGTTGAAGAACACCGGGTGCACTGGTTTGCCCGAGTCGGCCTTCAGGATCTGGAACTCCATCCGGCGCGACTGATGATCCAGGTGCATCAGGAAGAACGGAATGTCGTCTCCCACCAGCGAGTAAGTCGCCCCCGCCGGCCGGTTGAAGAACGACCCACCGCTCAACTGGGCCAGCCACGGGAAGCCGTTGGCCGTGGGCGTGAGCACTTGAATCGACTGGTAGTCGCCTTTGAACCCCGCGTAGGGCACTCGGTACACCGGCCCACCGCCCTGCGGCGTGAACACGATGTAGCCACCGTAAATGCCCTTGTCGGCCAGCGCAGCGTCTGCCGGTGCGGCGACCGTGACATCGACCGTCGCGACGCCGCCTGCTGGAACCGTGACGCTCGGCGCGCTGAAGCTGACCGTGGCGAAGGCGCCGAAAGCCCCGACAGTGAAGGTGTTCGGCCCCGTTGCCAGGGCACCCACATGGCTCAGAGCGTAGGTCACGCCACTGGCACTGCTGTTGCGCAGCGTCAGCGTGCGAGTGGCCGGGCCGGCTTGGCTCTCACCCAGTGCCAACTCACCCGGCACAACGCTCGTTGTCGCCAGGATCGTGCCCGGGACGTCGAGCATGCCCGCACCTTGACGGTGGACCTGGTCAAGGAACCCGAGGGCCGGGTTGCCTTGCCAGTTCTTCGGATCGGCCGAGTTCTGCAGCAGCGCGCGCATCGCACTCGCCGGGGTGCCTGGCCTGGCTTGCAGCATCAGCGCCACGGCGCCGGCCACATGGGGCGAGGCCATCGAGGTGCCGCCCAGCGTCGCATAGCCGCCGGCCTCGAGCGGGTAGGTCGAGTAGATCGACCCGCCTGGGGCGGCAATGTTGGGCTTGACGGTCAGGTCTGCGGCCAGGCCGTAGGAACTGAAGCTCGAGATCCGTCCGCCGGTCGGGCTGGCGAAGGAGGCGACCGCACTGGTCCATGTCATCGTGACCGGCCCGGACGCGAGACGGCTGTTGATGAGCACGCCTTCGATGTCGGAGATGGCCACCACCGGGACCGTGATCGCCGGCGCGCCGGTGACCGTCGGGTTGATACGGCCAGGTGCGTTGTTGTACAGGACCACGCCGATGGCGCCGGCGCTCTGCGCGTTGAAGGCCTTGGCGTAGAAAGTGCAACCACCGCGCCGGACCAATGCCACCCGGCCGGCAAGGCTGCCGGCGACGAGCGGCGCGCAGGCATCAGCGGCCGAGGTATTGGTGCCGGTGCGCGCCATCGCTGCCGAGCCGGAGGTGGGCGGCAGCGGCGATCCGGTGGCGGGGCTGTATCCGATTGACGTCGCGTCGGGTGACACCGTGAACGTGCTCAGCGTCGAGTGCGTATTGTCGAACGACGCCACGCCGATCACGTCCTTGCCGACCCCCGGCGCGCCGGCGGCGTACAGGCCGCTGGCG
>JANOVD010000569.1:0-11066 GCA_031417255.1 Chitinophagaceae bacterium | reverse complement strand
AAATTTCGATGCAAAAAATCCACGTACAGCAGTAAGAGAAATTCCTGCAGTAGTTATCAATGCAAATAATGCGTTGTTCTTTGTTATTGCCAATTGCATATTATTTATTGCCTGTTGTTTCTTCATTAATAAAATCTGTTTTTATTTATCCCCCGTGGCATTGTTTGTAGTTTTGTTTTACAGTTATACAAAACGATTTACCTCTTTATGACACTTGGTATTGGGAGTTGGTTTAAGCCTGGCTCCTATTGGTGCTTACCTGGCTGTAACAGGCCAGTTTGCATTATTGCCCATTCTCTTTTCATTCACCGTTTTATTTTGGGTAAGTGGTTTCGATATTATTTATGCCCTGCAGGATGAAGAGTTTGATAAAAGCAACCAGCTTCATTCTATACCGGCGGCTTTGGGTAAATCAAAAGCATTGATGATTTCCAATCTGCTGCATATACTTTCAGCTACCTGTGTAATAACTGCCGGTGTTTATGGAGATTTTGGTTACTGGTATTGGATTGGTGTTTTAGTTTTTTGCGGCTTATTAATTTATCAGCATACTCTGGTAAAACCAACCGATTTAAGAAAAGTGAATATGGCTTTCTTTACAACAAATGGTATTGCATCGGTTGTTTTCGCCATCTTTGTAATACTCGATCTTTTTGTTAATGGTTAATTGTTATCAGTTAATTGTCACCCTTAAAGTATAGAGCATTACTATTAACAATTAACAGATAACAATAACCTTGGCACGAATCCTTTCCATAGACTACGGGGGCAAAAGAACCGGGTTAGCGGTAACCGATCCGTTGCAGATAATTGCAACTGGTTTGGAGACTATCGAATCCAGAGAACTTATCCCCTGGCTGAAAAAATATCTTTTGCAGGAGGAAGTTGAACTCATCATTATCGGCCTTCCCAAAAACTGGGATGAATCTGATACCCATGGCACACCGCTGGTGCAGGCCGCCATTAAAAAAATACAAAAAGAGTTTCCGGCTATGCCCCTTAAAACCGTTGATGAACGCTATTCTTCTAAAATGGCAAAAGACGCCATGCTGGAAATGGGTATGAAAAAGAAAGACCGCCGGGATAAAAAAAATGTGGATGTAATTGCAGCAACCATCATCCTGCAGGAATATTTGCAATCAACTGCTTAATTGTTGAATTGCTGAATTGTTGATAAGAGCTAACTTTGCAAAAGTGCCATCAACCATTTAACAATTAAACTATTTAACAGTTAATCAATGATCCTTCCAATAGTAGCATATGGTTCACCCGTTTTAAGAAAGGTTTGCGATGAGATAACTCCGGATTATCCTGATCTGGATAGACTGATTGCCGATATGTGGGAAACCATGTATAATAGTAATGGCGTTGGTTTGGCAGCGCCGCAAATAAATGCACCCATACGATTGTTTGTAATGGACAGCGTACAGATTTTTGAAAATCAGGATGAAGATGAAAAGGGTGAATACCCGGATGAGCCCGGCTTTAAAGGCGTATTCATCAATGCCCACATAATAAAACTTAACGGCAGGGAATGGGCTTATAACGAAGGTTGCCTCAGTATCCCCAAAATAAGGGAAGATATTTTACGTAACGAAGAATTAACATTGGAATTTGAAGACGAAAACTTTCAGGCCCACACCAAAACCTTTAATGGAATAAGCGCCCGTATCATTCTGCATGAGTATGATCATATAGAAGGCAAACTGTTCATCGATCTTCTGAAGCCCCTGAAGCGAAAACTGATGAAACGTAAACTGGATGATATTTCCAAAGGAAAAATAAAAGTGGATTACCGGATGGTTTTTCCAAAATAAAGGCCCAAATTCAGTTATACTTATCTGTAAATTGATGCCCGTATAGCAGCATTGGTTTACAGCATTCTAACCTATTGATATTAATTTACTTATCCACAAATAATATTTTTTTATAAATACCCACTTTGAAGTATTGCACAATCCAAATATATACCCTAATTTAGTATCACAATAATTAACCAGCTTATTTTCACCTTTTAAACAACGCTTATGAGAAAAGTACGACTCTTATTTTTTTCAGTTGGTATTTTTTTCTCTCTCGGTTCGTTTGCACAAAGCATTACTCCGGCTACATTAAACGCCACAGGTGGTAATTATATTTTTACCTACTATGTTGTGGAGTGGAGTTTTGGCGAGTCAATGGCCATTAATACCATGACTGACGCCGGTGCCAATGTTTTTGTTACCAATGGTATTTTGCAACCCAACACCCACAATCCGGCCACTGTTAACAATTCCGGAGTATGGGGCAGAGATGAGATCAGAATACTGCCGAATCCAACACAAAATGTTATTGAAATTGATTTCTTCAGTAAACAAAAAGGAAAGGTTATCATGAATCTTTACGACGAGTCGGGAAGATATGTGGGTACCAGACAGTTTGATTATTTTGGCAATGGCAGCATCCAAAAATGGGATCTCAGCCAATATCCATCAGGCTTGTACCTCCTCAACATTCACCTGCAGCCTACAGGAACATCAGTGGCTAAAAAAGGTTCATTTAAAGTCATAAAAATTAAATAAGCCTTTTTAAAAATTGACTAAAAAATAATAAAAAACTAAAACTAAATAACACATGAAAAAGATTTTATTAACGATAACAGCTTTTTTAGTTACGTTATTAGCTGTGGCACAAGCCCCCAACCTGTTGAATTACCAGGGTGTGGCCCGTAACTCAGTTGGTAATGTATTACCAAGCCAGCCAATTGGTTTGCGCTTAAGTATTTTAAGCGGAAGCCCAACCGGACCTGCTGTTTATACAGAAACCAGGAATGTAACTACTAATGCCTTTGGTTTATTTAATGTGCAGGTGGGTAGCCCCGGTGCCATTACAACTATTGGTACCATTGCCGGTATAAACTGGACCGCTTTTGGTGCAGGCAGCGGAACAAAATTTTTACAGGTAGAAATTGACCCATTAGGCGGAACCAGTTATTTTAATGTAGGTTCTACCCAATTGGTAAGTGTGCCTTACGCTTTATATGCTGGTGCTGCAGCACCAGTAGGGCCAGCCGGTGGAGATTTAACCGGTACTTACCCTAACCCGCAGATTGCATTTCCTTTAATAAAAACTTTCAGTTTTCCAACCAGTCAGTTAATTGGTATGACCAATTCTTCTGCAACGGGAACACTGGGTGCTATAACAGGTTCCAGTGCAAGCAATGATGCAAATGCAACAGCTATTTTGGGTACAATGTCCTCAACATCTCCAGGCGGTTTTTCTGCTGCTGTAAGAGGTGTTAATAATGGTAACCTTGGTTTAGGTATTGGTGTTTGGGGCAGCCAGGCAGGCAGTGGTTGGGGTGTTTATGGTACCTCACCAAATGGTTTTGGTGTAAACGGTTTAAGTACTGCCAGCACAGGTGTTAACGGTTCAAGTACAAGTGGTATGGGTGTTGCTGGTACAAGTACAAGTGCTGCCGGTGTATCCGGTACAAGCACGAGTGGTGCCGGTGTTTTTGGTACATCAAATACAAGTAATGCAGGTTCTTTTCAAAATACAAATGCTGCAAACACAACTTCAACTTTAGTTGGTAACAGCAATGGCAGTGGCGCTTCGGTTGAAGGCACCAATACCGGAACAGGCCGTGGTGGTTTTTTCCAGGTTTTAAATGCTGCAAGTACTGCTGATGCGGTACGTGCCGAAACAAACGGAACCGGTGCAAGCTGGGGTATACGTGCAATAAGCAGCGGTACAAATGGTGCAGGTTTATTTCAGCAAACCAATGCTGCAAATACTGCTAACAACTTACAAAGTAACCAGGGCGGTTTAGGCCGTGCAGGTTTATTCAATTCAACCAATGCTGCCAGTACAGCTAACGCTGTAGATATTAATGTAGCTGGTACAGGATATGCTTTAAGAGCTGCCAGCACCAATGCTGCTGCCAGGGCTTTACAAACTGCAGGAGCTTTACAATTAACCGGTATTGGCGAAGGTGCTCCAAATCCTCCCAATTCCTTTAAACTTTTGGCCGGCAATGCGGCAGGTGATGCCACCTGGCAACATGCTTCTGCAGTAGGCATAATAAGTGGTTCAGGTACATTAAATTTTGTTCCAAAATGGACTCCAAACACAACTACTTTGGGTAACTCAAAAATATTTGACGATGGAACTTTTGTAGGTATTGGTACTACAACTCCCGGCGCAGGGCTGGTTGTTAGCGGAAATGGAATATGGAACAGCGCCATTGGTATACAAAATACCGGTACAGGCATGGAATGGAGAATGAATGTAAGTGGTAATACATATGGTATTACAAAAATTCCTGGTTCTACTTTTACTCCTTTCCAGCTATTCAGTACTGGTGGAATGGATTTCTCAAATTCAGCAGGTACTTCAATTGCAAGGTTATTGGATAATGGTAATGTAGGTGTTGGAACAACTGCTCCGCAACATACATTATCTGTAGGCCCAACAACTGCTGATGCACAGGGTGTAATGTTAAGAGTTTCGGGAAATGGCCCTGCCAACTGGAAAGGTGGTGCTGCCTTTGGTAATGCCAGTGCAACAGTTATTGCAGGTGAATTAGGCGGTGTAGCACAAATTGGCGGTCATAACAGCAACCTTTCTGCATGGGTTCCATTGGCAATAAATTCTGTACCTGGTTTTAATGTAGGTATTGGTACAGCTGCCCCTGCTTATGCTTTAGATGTTAATCACAATGGAGCTACAGGCCTGCATGTAAGGTCTCTTGCTGCTTTCTCGGTTATAGATCTGGATGCCGCAAACGGCGATGCTGCTTTGCGTTATCAAAACGCAGGCACAACCCGCTGGAATGTACGTAATGCACCCGGAAGCAACGATTACCAGATTATCAGAAACAACTCATTGCCGGCTAATGTTACTATTAATAATGGTACCGGCTTTGTAGGTATTACACAAACAGCCCCTTCTTATCAATTAGATGTATTGAATACAGGAGGAAACGGTATCCGTAGCCAGTCAAGCAGTAGTTTTTCAGTAGTAGATATTGATGCAAACAGTGGCGATGCTGCTTTACGTTTCTATAATGCAGGTACCGGACAGTGGAACATGCGTAACCGCCCATCTGACAATTATTTAGAAGTATTTGAATTAGGTGGTGGCGGCAGCCGTATGGTTATACAGGATGGTACAGGTAACGTAGGTATTGGTGAAACTACCAACCCTACTTACAGGTTAGATGTATTGCATGCTGGTGCAACCGGTATCCGCAGCCGCTCATCAGCTTCTTTCTCTGTAGTAGATATAGATGCAGCAAGTGGTGATGCGGCTTTACGTTTTCAGAAAGCAGGTGTTGGCCAGTGGAATACACGTAACCGTCCGGCCGATGATTATTATGAAATATTTGAGTTAGGTGGTGGTGGAAGCCGTATGGTTATCCAGGATGGAACGGGTAATGTGGGTATTGGACAAACAGTTGCACCAGCTTATAAATTAGATGTATTGCATGGTGGTGCAACCGGACTCCGTGTTCAATCATCTGCTTCTTTCTCTGTTGTTGATATTGATGCAAACAGTGGTGATGCTGCTTTACGTTTTATTGCCAATGGTGTTAACCAGTGGAATACCCGTAACCGCCCTGCTGATAACTATTATGAAATATTTGAACTTGGTGGTGGCGGAAGCCGAGTTGTAATACAGGATGGTACAGGTAACGTAGGTATTGGTGCAACAGTAGCCCCTGCTTATAAGTTAGATGTTGAACATGGTGGTGCAACAGGTATCCGCAGTAAGTCAACTTCTACTTTTTCTGTAGTAGATATTGATGCTGCCAATGGTGATGCTGCATTGCGTTTCCAAAAGGCAGGTGTTAACCAGTGGAATATCCGTAACCGTCCCGCTGATGATTACCTGGAAATATTTGAATTAGGTGGTGGCGGCAGCCGCATAGCTATACAGGATGGAACAGGTAATGTTGGAATCGGCAATACAGGTGCAACAATTGCTTACAGATTAGATGTACAGCATGGTGGCGCAACCGGTATCCGCAGCCAGTCAACTGCTTCTTTCTCTGTGGTGGATATTGATGCAGCAAGCGGTGATGCGGCTTTGCGTTTTGCAAAAGCCGGTGTTAACCAGTGGAATACCCGTAACAATCCTGCAACTGATGATTACCAGATATTTGAACTTGGTGGTGGTGGCGAAAGAATGAGGATTGATAATACCACTGGTAAGGTTTGGGTAAATGGTGATTTCACAGCATTGGGTGTTAAGTTGTTCACCATGGATCATCCATTGGATCCTCAAAATAAAACACTTGCGCATGCTGCCATTGAAAGTAATGAAGTAATGAACTTATATAGCGGCAATATTATAACTGATGCAAGTGGTAAAGCAATTGTTAGCCTTCCTGATTATTTTGAAGCTATCAACAAAGATTTTCGCTATCAGTTAACTGTACTGGGTGGTACTTTTGCCCAGGCTATCATCAGCAAAGAAATAAGCAATAATAAGTTTGAGATTGCCACAAACCAGCCTAATGTAAAAGTTAGCTGGGAAGTAAAAGGTGTTCGTAACGATGCAAGGATGAAGATGAATCCATTTGTAGCAGAACAATTAAAAGCTCCAGCTCAAAGAGGCAAATATATTGATCCTAAATCTTACAACCAGCCAGAAAGTAAAGGTGTTAGTTATGATGCTAACTTAAGTTCATCATTATCTGATATTAAACCATCTGCTGAAAAAGCACCAAAAGTTGTAAATGCAACTGGCGGTAGTCTTGAGCAAGGGCCAATAACCAAACCAACCACTGCTAAAATGGATAACAGCGGAAGTGTAAGTAACGAAGCACCTGCAAAACCAGCAGTTAAAAAAGTGGATGTTAGTGGCAGTGTGCTGGATACACCAGCAGTTAAACCCTCTGATAAAAAAGTTGATAATGGTGGAAGTGTTGCTCCTGAAACTAAAAAAGCAGAAGTAAAACCGGCTGCTAAGTCAGGCGAACCTTCAAGTGCAAATGGTCAATAACTTTTAGTTCTTTCTTAATAACTTGCAGGCATGAAATATTTCATGCCTGCTTTTTTTTGTTTACTTTTTTCTATCCAAATATCTGCCCAGGAAAAAACCGACAGTACAGTTACTGTTGGTAATAAAACCATTACCCTCAGCGAGGTTGTAGTAAATAACAAACTAAATGTTCCTGCATTTATACACCGTATAAAAAACGATACCAGTTTTTACAAAGCCTTCCGCAACCTGCACATACTGGGCTTTACAGCCATTAATGATATCAGGATGAATGACAGTGATGGAAAACTTAAAGCCGGGCTGCAGAGTACCACAAAACAAATACGCCGCAACAACTGTCGCACCATGCTAACTCTTGAGGAACGGGTAACCGGAGATATGTATGATGAAAACCGGCAGTTTAATTATTACACGGCACAAATGTACGCCTCACTTTTTTTTACCAAAGATTCGGTTTGTGGCGAGGATAATATTGTGGCCGGTACGGAGTTCAGCACAAAAGGTAAATCGGGGATGGAGAAAAATAAAGAGCAGTTGAAAATGCTTTTCTTTAATCCCGGCAAGCGTATCAACGGGCTTCCCTTCATCAGCAACAAAACTGCCATTTATGATGATGAACTTGCCGATAAATATGACATGAATATTGATATCGACTTATATAAAAGCCAAAGTTGTTACATCTTTACCCAAAAAGTAAAACCCGAAAATAAAAGCGATGTGGTGGTTGATGAAATGACCACCTGGTTTAATGCAGAAACCTTTGAAGTTGTTGCCCGTAATTATTCTCTCAGCTACAGCGCCGGCGTTTACGATTTTAAAGTGCAGATGGAAGTGGTGATGACAAAATATGGAGAATACCTTGTACCATCACTGATCCGGTACGCAGGCAACTGGAAAGCCATTTTTAAAAACCGGGAACGGGGAGTTTTTACAGCAACCCTTTTTGATTTTAAATAGCAACTGCCGAAATATTTGCCGGTAACCTGCCTGCCGGAAGGCAGGGGCGATAAGACGGTAAATATTGAAATTAAATTTCTATGTTATTCACGGCTTCCCGACTTCCCGGCAAAAATAATATTTGAGGGAACTTTTTGCAACAAAATGCTTTGCCATTTTATTAACTTTTTGATACGTAATTTTAGCGCATGAAAATGTTGATCAAAAATAAAATACTCCCTGTTTTTTTTACACTCGCTTGTTTTAATTTAAATGCCCAAACAAATGGCCGGGATTTTACTGCCGTGGATGCTTATGTAAAAAGCCTGGGGCCTTTAGACAGTATGAGCCTGGGTACCATTAACAATGTTGTGAGCAATAAGTTTACAGATAAAATCGATAAGGCAAGGGCAATCTATTATTGGATTGCACACAACATCACCTACGATATTAAAGCAGCAAGGAGTAACAGTACCATAAAAAATACTCCAACCGATGTATTACTATATCGAAAGGCTGTTGGCATTGGCTTTGCAAGCCTTTTTCAGGATATGTGCAGCAGTGCCGATATCCGTTGCCTTACCGTAGATGGATTTATAAAAAACAATACCAGCCAGATCAATGAAAATACTACTGATATTAACCATAGCTGGGCAGTTGTGCAATTGGGCCAAAGCCCCGAAACCTGGTTTTATGTTGATCCTGCCCTGGGCAGCGGCTATGCCGATGCAGAAATGAAAGTTTTTACCCCATATTACACAGATGCTTATTTTTTTACCGAAAAAGAAACTTTTAACCTGCAGCATTTCCCCGATAATGAAGCCTGGAAACTGGGCGGTGGCGCAAAAAGTAAAAAAGATTTTTTTGAAATGCCTGTTGTAAGAGTTGCTGCTGTGGAATTAGGTTTGAAAAAGATTTCTCCCAACGGGGGTAATATAAAAATGAAAGCAAACAAAGCCGTAAAGTTTAGTTTTACAATAAAAAGTACTGAGAATATAGTTAAAGTGGAGTTGGGTATTGGTGAGAAAAAAAAATATAAGGTAGAGGAAATCCAATATTCCAATTCTGCAACCATACTGAGTTTTACCTATAAATTTCAAGATGCTAACTCCTACCCGGTAACTGTTTTTGTAAACGGGAAGGAATTTGTGACTTACCTTGTTGAAGTGGAATGATGCAAAAAAACTTTGCCAATCCGATAGCTATCGGATTGGCAAAGTTGTACCAAAAAAAGCTTCAATTTTCATTGAAGCTTTTTTAATATTATGCCCGTTGTTTTACCGGGGCTTTTTTCTTTACTTTTTTTAAAGCCGAAATAATGTCTTTACTCAGGTTTTCGTAAGTAGGTTTTCCTGCAACCATTTCGCCGTTAACAAAAAAAGCAGGTACATCACGTACACCTTTTTCAATACCTTCATTCAGATCATTACGCACCTGCCAGCCATAGGTTGAATTAATTAATTCTTCAAGAAAATGTTTATTGCTGATACCGGCTTCTCTTGAATATAATTTTAAGCTGGTAGTACCCAACTGGCGGCGGTTATCAAAAAGAATATTATGCATTTCCCAAAACTTACCAACCTGCGATGCTGCAACAGCGGCCTCGCCTGCTTTCATAGAGCGTTGATGAATCCTCGTCATAGGAAAATGACGGAACTGAAACCTGATTTTACCATCAAATTCTTCCAATAATTTTTTAACCACTTCGTTTGCCTTTGCACAATCTTCACTTTCATATTCTCCAAATTCCATCAGGGTAACTGATGCATCGGGGTTACCTACAAAAATATCCTTCGGGGGAATAATTTCTACCACTTCTTTTACTTTCATTGCCATAATTGTTTGCTTTTTATCTGTTGTATTTAAACAACTTTTATTAATGTACGTTCTGTTTAATTTTTCTTTGCCTTAATCCCGTTCTCTTTAACCGGTTCGTTTCTGAAAACCACTGTACCATCAAACACATCAACCAAAACCGGCCTTGTTTTATCAATATCAGCAGCTAATATGCGTTTGCTGAGTTGGTTAACAATTTCTCTTTGAATCAACCGCTTTAACGGCCTTGCTCCAAATTGTGGATCATAACCATGCTCTGCTAAAAAATCCAGCACATAATCGCTAAACTGTAAATTGATACCGTTTGCTGCAACTAATTGCTTTAAACTGTCCAATTGCATTTTGATGATGCCCTTGATCTCTTTCTTCATCAACGGCTGAAACATAATCACTTCATCAATTCTGTTTAAGAACTCCGGACGAATGGTTTGACGTAATAAGACCATAACCTCAGTTTTGGTCTTTTCTACTACTTCTTCCTTATTGTTTTCAGTAACATTTTCAAAATTTTCCTGAATAATATGGCTACCCATATTGGAGGTCATAATGATGATCGTATTTTTAAAATTAACAATACGGCCTTTGTTATCAGTTAGTCTTCCGTCGTCTAATACCTGCAAAAGTACGTTAAAAACGTCAGGATGCGCTTTTTCAATTTCATCAAGCAGTATAACACTGTATGGTTTACGCCTTACAGCCTCGGTTAACTGCCCGCCTTCCTCGTACCCAACATAGCCCGGAGGTGCTCCCAAAAGCCTGCTCACAGCGTGTTTCTCCTGGTATTCACTCATATCTATCCTTGTCATCATGGTATCATCATCAAAGAGATAATCGGCTAATGCTTTTGCCAATTCTGTCTTACCAACTCCTGTAGTTCCCAGGAAAATGAAGGAACCGATGGGCTTTTTAGGGTCCTGCAATCCAGCCCTGCTGCGGCGAATAGCATCAGATACAGCTTCAATCGCTTCCTCCTGCCCTACTACCCTTTTATGCAATTCATCTTCTAAAAGCAATAATTTTACCCGCTCGCTCTGCAACATTTTCGAAACAGGTATACCGGTTGCCTTTGCTACATTCTCTGCAATATCTTCCGCATCTACTTCTTCCTTTAACATGCGTTTTTCAGTACTGTCGGTTAATTGCCGGGTATATTCTTCTACAATTTTTTCCTGCTCCTGCACTTTACCATAGCGTATTTCTGCAACCTTGCCGTAATCACCTTCCCGTTCTGCTTTATCTGCTGATAGTTTTAAATTTTCAATCTCGGCCTTTGCATTCTGTATTTTTTCCACAATTTCTTTTTCCTG
>JANOVD010000568.1:0-3398 GCA_031417255.1 Chitinophagaceae bacterium | reverse complement strand
TTGATAAACAATTTTTTACAAAAATTGAATTTAGCCACTAAGACTCGAAGACACAAAGGAAAATGCGAAGCATTTTTCTACTTCGTGCCTTCGAGCCTTTGTGGCAAGCCTTTTTTCACAGCGAAGCTGAGAAAAAATTTTTCTTATTGTCATTTGCAAAGAGCTTAAATTTTTTTTATGAGTGTCTCAGGCTGACATCCATTTTATCACAACAGTTGTTATAATCAGTTTTTAAAAGATAGATGCATGAAGAATGATAAATTGAAATTATGGATAAGGTTATTGCTGATCATTTGTGGACTGGCGTTGATCCCGGTTTTGTTTGTACCCATGTGGCGGATCGACCTGGTAGCGCCGCAATATCCCGAGGGGCTGATGTTGCTCATTTATCCCGATAAACTGGCAGGTAATGTAGATATCATTAACGGATTGAATCATTATATCGGCATGAAAACATTACATACCGAAGATTTTTTGGAATTTACTATTCTGCCTTACATCATTGGTTTTTTTGCATTATTTTTTATAGTAACCGGCATAGTTGCAAGGCGAAAATTACTTTATCTCTTATCTGTTTTATTTGTGAGCTTTGGAATTATAGCCATGTACGATTTTTGGAGATGGGAATATAATTATGGTCATAATTTGGATCCCAGTGCTGCTATTATTGTTCCGGGTATGGCTTATCAGCCACCGTTAATTGGCTTTAAGCAATTGTTGAATTTTGGGGCATACTCAATGCCTGATATTGGTGGATGGATTTTTGTTGCTGTTGGCGCATTGTTGGTTTTTTGTACAATTATGGCCTGGAGAAGCCGTAAAAAAAATAGCACTGTAAATAAATTAGCTACAACTGTTGCAGCAGTATTATTATTGATCAGCATTTCATCCTGTACGACAAGCCCACAGCCCATAAAGGTTGGAATTGATAATTGTTATTTCTGTAAAATGACCATCAGCGATATTCGTTTTGGGGCAGAGCTGGTAACCACAAAAGGCAAGGTTTATAAATTTGATGATGTACATTGTATTTTAGCTTACCTGAAAACAAAAGAAGTTAAACCCGGCAATATCAAAGATTTTTATCTCTCAAATTATGCTGCCGACTATCAGTTGATACATGTAAATGCAGCATTACTGTTTAAAGCTGATGACTTAAGAAGCCCGATGGGCGGTAATGTGGCGGCCTTTGATAATAAAGACAGTTTACAAACCATTCAAAAACGGTTTCCCGGCAATACAATTTCCTGGAATGATTTAATTAAGCCTTGAAAAAAATAATCTGCATATCAGTATTTATTTTAGTTGCAAACAGTTTGTTTGCTAAAACCATACGTATTGGTAAGCAACAAACCATAAAAACAATACAGCAGGGGTTACTGATGGCTGTAAACGGCGATACGCTTTTAGTTGGTGCAGGACAGTATCATGAAAAAAATATTGTAATTGATAAAACCATTTATTTAATCGGTATCAATCACCCGGTTCTGGATGGGGATAATAAATATGAGATCATCTCCATTAAAGCAAATGGGGTAGTGGTTGATGGATTTAAGATTATGCACTCGGGCATTTCAAGTATTGAAGATTATGCCGGCATAAAAATTTACAGCAGCCGTGATGTGGTGATCAGGAATAATATTTTAGAAGATACCTTCTTTGGTATTTACATCCAATATGGTACAAATTGTACTATCGAAAAAAATACACTTATATCATTCAGCAAAGAAGAGCAGCAAAGCGGTAATGGTATTCATTGCTGGAAAGGCGATAGTATGCGTATTATTGCCAACAATATATCGGGCCACCGGGATGGTATATATTTTGAGTTTGTTACCAACTCCATAATCTGGAGAAATGTTGCGGAAAAAAATCTCCGCTATGGCCTGCATTTCATGTTTAGTAATAATGATGCATACATCAGCAATGTTTTTAAAAATAATGGCGCAGGTGTAGCAGTCATGTTTTCGAAAGGAGTAAAAATGATACGTAATTATTTTGAAGAGAACTGGGGCGACGGGGCTTATGGTTTATTGCTGAAGGAAATAAATGATGGCTATATTGATAATAACTTTTTTGTAAGAAATACGGCAGGCATATTTATGGAAGGAGCCAACCGTATTCAACTGCAAAAAAATGTTTTTGAAAGTAATGGATGGGCCATGAAGATACAGGCCAGTTGTACTGATGTTGCAGTATTCAATAACAATTTTAAGAACAATACTTTTGATGTGGGAACCAATGGCAGCCTGGTTTTAAATACATTCAACAATAATTACTGGGATAAATATGAAGGCTATGACCTGAATAAGGATAAACTGGGCGATATACCTTTCCGGCCGGTTAGTTTATTTGCCATGATCGTTGAACAGAACCCGCCGGCCATGATCCTTTTCCGCAGCCTGATGACTTCTTTACTTGATAAAACAGAAAAAATACTGCCATCACTTACACCCGAAGATCTGAAAGATGAGCATCCGTTAATGAAACCATTACCATTATGATCATAGCAAGTAATGTATCTAAAAAATTTGGAAAATTAAAGGTACTGGATGATGTATCTGTTACCTGTGTGAAGGGAGAATGTATTGCCCTGATTGGCCCAAATGGCTGTGGTAAAACAACATTGATAAAAAGCATACTGGGTATGGTTGTAAGCGACAGTGGTTTTATCACTTTCAATGGAAAAAATATTAAGCATCATTGGCAGTACCGTGAAAATATAGGATACATGCCGCAGATCGGCCGCTATCCCGATAACATGACCATTGGCCAGGTGCTGGATATGATGAAAGATATAAGAGGCAAACGAAACGCATTGACTGATGAAGAACTGGTAAATAAATTCGGATTAAGAGAGATCATGAATAAACGGATGCGGACGCTCTCGGGCGGCACACGCCAGAAAGTAAGTGCGGCACTGGCTTTTCTTTTTAATCCTGATGTATTGATCCTGGATGAGCCTACTGCTGGACTGGACCCGGTTTCGTCCGAAATCTTAAAAGAAAAAATAATTGCTGAAAAAAACAAAGGCAAACTGGTTTTAATTACGTCGCATATTTTGAGTGAACTGGATGACCTGATCACACAGGTTATTTATATGCAGGACGGAAAACTTTGCTTTCATAAGAGTTTACAAAGTTTAAGGGAAGAAACAGGAGAGGAAAAATTATCCAGGGCAATAGCCAATGTAATGTTGAAAAGATAAAAAGCTATTGATACCTGATACCAGTTCAATTTTAAGAATAATGTCAGGGTGAGGCACTCATAAAAAAAGTTTAAGCTCTTTGCAAATGACAATAAGAAAATTATTTCTCAGCTTCGCTGTGAAAAAAGGCTTGCCACAAAGGCTCGAAGGCACGAAGTAGAAAAATGCTTCGCATTTTCCTTTGTGTCTT
>JANOVD010000567.1:0-9159 GCA_031417255.1 Chitinophagaceae bacterium | reverse complement strand
CGCGCCGATTTGCGGCGGTTGAGCCCCACTACAACGGGCACGCGCGCGTCGAGATGATAGTTACCCGGTTCTGCAGGGAATTGATCAAATCATTCCTGTGGATGTATATGTACCTGGTTGCCCGCCCAGGCCCGAAGCGGTGTTAGATGGTTTTATGAAAATACAGGACCTGGTAAATGCAGAAGGATTGAGGAGAAGACACAGTGACCAATACAAAGAGTTGCTGGCGGGATATGGGATACAATAGGCCCCTCCAAACCTCCCCCGAGAGGAGGCTTAAAGAGGCTTTATAAAATAATTAGTTTTCAAATCATTGAACTGTTCAAACCCTCCCCCTCGGGGGGAGATGGAGGGGGCCATTATGACTAACGAAACGATACAACTAAAACTAACTGAAAAATTCCCCGGCCAATTAACCGATTGGCACGAGCCTTACGGCATGCTCACTTTTACAGCACCCAAAGACCTTAATTTAAAAGTGCTTCAGTTTTTATATGATGACGCTGAACTAAGGTTTCAGTTTTTAACCGATCTGCAGGCTGTGCATTACCCCGATAATAAAGGAGCCGAACTGGCAGTAGTTTATCATCTGCATAACCTCGTTGATAATGTACGCATACGTTTTAAAGTATTTACCGATATAACAAAGCCGGATGTGTACAGCGCAACAGCATTGTACAGTTCAGCAAATTTTATGGAAAGGGAGACCTACGATTTTTATGGTGTAAATTTTGTTGGCCATCCTAACCTGATAAGAATATTGAATGTGGATGAAATGGATTATTTCCCTATGCGGAAAGAGTTTCCGTTGGAAGACCAGAGCAGGATAGATAAGGATGATGAGATGTTTGGTAGGTAAAAACCCCCTCCGCCCCCTGAAGGGGGAACTTAGAAGTCTGCTGATTGTAAATTCTTTTAGCAACTTCAAGATTGGATTGATTAATTGATGATGAGAGAATTATTGCTGATGTGGAAGATACGATGGTTGGATATGTTTAATGCACCGTCCTTCTCCTTTTGGAGCAACCGCAAGGTTGGGAGCGTAGCTCGTAAGAGGATGAAGTCTGATGAAAAATGATTTGCAGTACAAGAGTGCGACGCCAATGAAGCTGATTAAAGAAAAAATGCTGATAACAAAATATTTATAACAAAACATAATCAAAGTCCCCTTCAGGGGATTTAGGGGCATGACTAACAACGATCATATTTTATTACCGGAAGGAAGTATTGAGAAGCAGACTACCACGCTTAACCTGGGGCCAACACACCCGGCTACGCATGGCGTTTTTCAGAATATACTGGAGCTGGATGGTGAACGCATCATGAAATCTACTTCTACCGTAGGTTATATACACCGTGCATTTGAAAAGATTGCAGAACGCAGGCCTTTGTATCAAATTACTCCGCTCACAGACAGATTAAATTATTGTTCATCGCCCATCAACAATATGGGTTGGCATATTACCTGCGAAAAATTATTGGGCGTTACAATTCCCAAAAGGGTTGATTACCTCAGGGTGATCATTATGGAATTGTCCAGAATTTCTGATCATTTAATCTGTAATTCTATTGTGGGTGTTGATAGTGGTGCTTACTCAGGTTTTTTATACTTGATGCAGTTTCGTGAATTAATTTATGAAATATATGAAGAAATATGTGGCTCCCGCCTTACTACTACTATTGGGCGTATTGGCGGTTTTGAAAGGAATTTCACTCCTGCGGCATTCGAAAAACTCGAAAAATTTGTAAAGGAGTATCCTAAACAATTAAAAGAGTTTGAAAACCTGTTTACCCGTAACCGCATTTTTATGGATCGTACAATTGGCTGCGGACCAATCTCTGCCGAACGTGCATTGAATTATGGGTTTACCGGTCCTAACCTGCGTGCCGCCGGTGTAGATTATGATGTACGCATTCATACACCATACAGCAGTTACCAGGATTTTGATTTTATTATTCCTGTTGGTACCACGGGTGATTGTTATGACCGATTTTTAGTGCGTAACGAAGAAATGTGGCAGAGCCTGAGCATTATTGAACAGGCCTATCAAAAAGTGCAGGAATTTAAAGGAGCCGAAGCTGAAGTATTTCATGCCGATTCGCCTGCTTATTATTTACCCGAGAAAAAAGATGTGTACACAAAAATGGAAGCGCTCATCTATCACTTTAAAATTGTGATGGGCGAAACTGAAATGCCTGCAGGTGAAGTATATAGTTCTGTAGAGGGAGCAAATGGCGAACTTGGTTTTTACCTGATCAGTGATGGAGGCAGAACGCCTTACCGCTTACATTTTCGCAGGCCATGTTTTATTCATTACCAGGCTTTTGAAGAGTTGGTTAAAGGTGGTATGTTGAGTGATGCGATAATTACCATGAGCAGTTTGAATTTGATTGCTGGGGAGATGGATGCATAAGAGAACCCCCTCCGCCAGTCCTGAGCGTAGTCGAAGGAAAGGGGGAACCTGGACTCTGCTGATTGTTACAGCATAAAATAACTGAGTGTTTAATTTAAGAAAAGAGCGATAAGTAATTTTAATCTTTAAAAGCTCCGCCGCGGCGGATTTGGGGCATGATAAAATTTTCAGATAAAAATTTAAATGAGGTAGCGGAATTAATTTCCCGTTATCCTGAAGGGAAACACAAAAGTGCCCTGTTACCGATATTACATTTGGCACAGGAAGAGTTTGGTGGTTGGCTTGATGTGCCGGTGATGGATTATGTGGCTTCTGTTTTAAAAATTGAACCCATTGAAGTGTACGAAGTGGCCAGCTTTTACAGCATGTATAATTTACAGCCGGTTGGCAAGTACATGTTTGAAGTTTGCCAAACAGGCCCATGCATGATCAACGGCAGCGATAATATTATTGCTTACATCAAAGAAAAACTGAACATCGGTGTTGGCGAGACAACCACAGATGGCATGTTCACTTTAAAAACAGTAGAGTGCCTGGGCGCTTGTGGTTATGCACCCATGATGCAACTGGGCAAAATTTATAAAGAACATTTAACAAAAGATAAAGTGGATGCCATTATTGCTGAGTGCAGGTCAAAATCGAATTAAGATGAAAAAATTACTGACCATATTATTTTTATTTGTTGCTGTTTGTTGTAATGCACAAACCGATGAAGAAAAATTGATCAATACCGTAAAAGATTTTCATCAATCCATGGTTAAAAAGAATACCGTTTCTATAAACCAACAAACCGATAAGGCCTTAAGTTATGGCCACAGCAAAGGCTGGGTAGAGACAAAATCATAGATGATAAATAACCTGGAAACGGGTTATATCAGTTACCAGAGTTTTAAAGAAGATAGTATTACAGTAACTATAAATGGCAATATGGCTAATGTGCGGTTCATTGCTGATATTACAGCAACAATGAAAACAAAAACTGACTATCGCTTGAAGGTATTGGAAGTATGGGTGAAGAAAGGAAAGCGATGGGTATTGTTCGCAAGGCAGGCTGTAAAGGCATGAGATCAGGATTGACTATATTGATAAGTATGATTTTGTTGAGTTCTTGTTCGGTCCCGAAGAAACTTGTTTATCTGGATGAATGGGAGGGACATTATACTTTAATGCGTTTTGGTTGTTGTGGAGAAGAACCTACCAAAGTCAGGTTGAATATAGTGAGATTAAGTGTTGACAGATATGAATGGAAAATGTTTGGTTTTGAAACTTCGTCACTTGATACTTTGAGAGGAGAAGCAAAGTATGAAAGAAAAAAATTGAAGTTTTTTGTGTCAAATAGTTATGTGGCTGGTAAGCATTTTGAAAACCAGGTATATAACAACAAACCTTTATTCAAAATGGAGTGGGATAATTATTCTTCTGAAGGGGATAAATTATATGTCGGTTATTTTACAAGATGGAGTAATGAACTTGTAAAATACAGATCACAGAATAAATTATTTGCGGGGGTAAATTATCATTTTAAATCCGCTGAAGTAAAGGAAGGGGTATTATACGGGAATAAATAAGTTTAAAACCAGATGTCAAGAAAATTATTATTAGAAAAAGCACACGTTGAAGGCATTCGTTCTTACGAAGTATATCGCCGTGAGGGTGGATACCGTAGTGTGGAGAAAGCTTTAAAAATGTCGCCGAATGATATTGTGGAGGAAGTAAAGAAGAGTGGCCTGAGGGGTCGTGGTGGCGCAGGTTTTCCTACAGGATTAAAATGGAGTTTTTTGGCCAAGCCAGAAGGTGTTCCAAGGCATTTGGTTGTAAATGCCGATGAAAGTGAACCCGGTACTTTTAAAGACAGGTACCTGATGGAATTCATTCCGCATATTTTAATTGAAGGAATGATCGTTTCTTCTTTTGCACTCGACTCCAAAGTCTCTTACATTTATATACGTGGTGAATACGCATGGATTATTGATATTCTGGAACAGGCAATTGCCGAAGCAAAACAAAATGGTTTCCTCGGTAAAAATATTTTAGGCAGCGGATTTGATTGTGAAATTTATGTTCACCGTGGTGCAGGCGCTTATATCTGCGGAGAAGAAACCGCCTTGCTTGAATCACTGGAAGGTAAAAGGGGTAATCCAAGAATTAAACCGCCGTTTCCTGCCGTTAAAGGAGTGTGGGACAGACCAACGGTTGTTAATAATGTAGAAACAATTGCCGCAGTTGTACCCATCATTAATGATGGTGGCGAAGAGTATGCAAAAATCGGTATTGGAAAAAGTACAGGAACAAAATTGATGAGTGCTTGTGGTAATATTAATAAACCCGGTGTTTACGAAATTGATATGACCATCTCGGTTGAAGAATTTATTTACAGCGATGAGTATTGCGGAGGTATTGCCAATGGCAAAAAATTAAAAGCCTGTATTCCGGGTGGCTCCTCAGTTCCTATTCTTCCGGCCAATTTATTATTAACAACAGCCAAAGGAGAAAAAAGATTGATGAACTACGAAAGCCTTGCTGATGGCGCTTTTGCAACAGGTACTATGATGGGCTCGGGTGGTTTTATTGTGTTGGATGAAGAGCAGTGCATTGTAAAACATACCTATACCCTGGCAAGATTTTATCGCCATGAAAGTTGCGGACAATGCAGCCCCTGCCGTGAAGGAACCGGCTGGATGGAAAAAATATTATTGAATATTGATAATGGAAAAGGCAAGATGAGTGATATTGATCTGCTTTGGGATATTCAACGCAAAATAGAAGGAAATACCATTTGCCCGTTGGGCGATGCAGCGGCCTGGCCGGTTGCAGCAGCCATCAGGCATTTTAGGGATGAGTTTGAGTGGCATGTGTTGAATCCGGATGAATGTTTGAAAAAGAATTATGGTTTGGCGCATTATGCAGATGAGATACATTTACCTGTAACAGCATAAAAAAAATATTATGCAAAAGATAGATAATATAGAGATTAAAAATTTTAAGTCCATTCGTTATGCAGAAATTAAAGACTGCAAGCGGATTAATGTTTTTATTGGCTACCCAAATGTTGGGAAAAGCAATATTTTGGAAGCATTAAGTACAATCCAATATTGTAAAATGCCAAAAGAGATTGACTTAAAAGATTTATTTCGTTTTGAAGATGCGGCAGAACTTTTTTTTGAAGCTAACGTAGCGCAGGATGGAATTGTTTCTTACAATAACCTTAAAAGCATTTTTATCAAGTTTGTCGATAAGAATTTAGTTCAGATGCTTACTGCAGAATATCACCCAGATTCAACAAGCATAGTTTCAGCAAGTGAAGAAAATGCATTTGATTTAATAGATATTTTTAAATATGACTTTAAGCAGGGTGGTAATAATAAAGGAAGTCACAGTTATAAACACCTTCAGTCTCCATTTGGTGATAATCTTTTTTTGATGCTTAGGGAAAACATTGAATTACGGAAGTCTTTTAACGAAATCCTTGATGCCTATGGCCTGCGGCTTTTAATTGACAAGACATCCAATTCTCTGAAATTAATAAAATCAATAGATAGCGATAGTATATTTCAGTTGAGTTATAAACTTTTGGCAGATACTTTACAGAGATTGTTTTTTTATCAAACAGCTGTTGCAACCAATAGAGACTCAGTACTTTTGTTTGAAGAGCCCGAGGCTCATATGTTTCCTCCTTATATAACTAAGTTTACAACAGATATTATTTTTGATGAAAATAATAATCAGTATTTTATTTCTACACATAGCCCATTTGTTCTAAATGATCTTATGGAAGATTTGGATAAGGAAGATTTGGCAATTTATGTAGTGGGTTATAAAAAAGAAACCGGAGAAACAGTGGTAAGAAGGATAACAAATGAGGAGATCAGTGAAATATATCAATACGGCATTGACTTGTTTTTTAACCTTGAGAATTTTTTGAAAGATGTTGTTTGATGTGTATAAATGTTTTATCCCGGAGTGTTTTTTAGACACTGCATTGGTGGAAGTTCTTTTGGAATGTAGTAATGCTGCAAATCATAAGAAAGGGAACAGTACTGTAATAAAGATGATGGGTGAGCAAAGAATGGGAGGTAATTTTATTATTGCTGTCATTGATGATGATAAGGTAAAGGTGAAAGAGCTGGAGGAGTTCGACAAAATCAAAAGATTATGGCAAAAGGGCCTTAAGCTTTTTAAACATCCTGCAAAATCCCATTTCATTATTCAGCTTTCTCCTGCAATTGAACAATGGTTATTGAATGAATGTAATAAAGGTAAAGTTGACCTTACTTATTATGGGTTGCCAACTGATTTAAGGGGATTGAAAAGTATGAAGGGATTGTCTCAGAGAAAAGATGAGAGATTTAAGAAATTGTTCAGAGCTATGTTAAAAAATGATAAATGTGATGAAATAATAGAATTGAAGAGATGGTTGGTTTTTTTTCGAGAAAATAATTATAAAACAAACATAGATTTGTTATAAATGGCAGACGAAATAAAAAAAGAAGCACCTGCAACATTTAAAGTAACCATCGACAACATCACCATAGATGTTGCCCCGGGCACTACTATATTAAATGCAGCCAGGCAAATTGGCGGCGATGTTACACCCCCTGCCATGTGCTACTACAGCAAACTGGAAGGCAGTGGCGGTAAATGCCGTACCTGTTTGGTGGAAGTTGCTGCAGGTTCAACCGCCGACCCAAGGCCAATGCCAAAACTGATGGCCAGTTGCCGTACAACTGTAATGGATGGCATGGTGGTTAAAAATATGACGAGTGATAAAGTGATTGATGCAAGAAATGGTGTTGTGGAATTTTTATTGATCAACCATCCGCTTGATTGCCCCATTTGCGACCAGGCAGGCGAATGCCATTTACAGGACCTGGGTTACGATCATGGCAAGGAAGGAACCCGATACGAATTTAAAAGAAGAACTTTTGAGAAAGAAGATATTGGCCCATACATTCAATTACACATGACAAGGTGTATCCTTTGTTATCGTTGTACTTATATTGCCGATCAGATAACAGATAAAAGAGTGCATGGTATTTTGGATCGTGGCGATCATGCCGAAATATCAACCTACATTTCAAAAGCCATTGACAATGATTTCAGCGGCAACATGATTGATGTTTGCCCCGTTGGTGCATTAACTGATAAAACTTTCCGTTTTAAAAACAGGGTTTGGTTTACCAAGCCGGTAGATGCTCACCGCAATTGCGAAAATCCAAAGTGCTGTGGCAAAGCAACTTTGTGGTTACGTGGCGATGAAGTGTACAGGGTTACTGCCCGTAAAGATGAGTGGGGCGAAGTGCAGAGCTACGATGCCCGCCCGGATGACCCGGTCGGACGGGGAAAACCAGGCTGGATATGCAATACCTGCCGCTTTGACAAAAAGAAAACAAGCGACTGGACAGTTGAAGGATTGACAAAAATCAGCCGTCATTCGGTAATTGGTGCAAATAAATATGCTATGCTGGAGATGCCAAACGATCCTCTTAAAGAAGTATTGCATGGCCGTGACCCTAAACATTTAATGAACATCCATAATGTTAGTGGCGTAAATAACCCTAACATTCATTTAAGTGAAATTGACAGGCCGGCAAACATGGAAGATTTTGAAAGATCGGGAGAGTTTGTAAAAGGAGAGGGAGAATCAACACAATGGGGTTTACCAAAAGAATAAAAAATATAAAACAGGTTTATGCTTTTAGCAATTGACATGGCTTTAATTATTGAGAAACTGGTGTTGATCGTTATTGTAGTAATGGCATCACTGGTTATTGCCATGTATGCAACTTATGGTGAAAGAAAAATTGCAGCAGTTTTACAAGACAGGCGGGGACCCAACCGTGCCGGGCCTTTTGGTATTTTGCAACCACTTGCAGATGGCTTAAAATTATTTTTTAAAGAAGATATCATTCCAAATTTTTCTTCCAAAGCTTTATTCATACTTGGCCCATCACTCGCCATGTTAACCGCCATCATGACCAGTGCCATAGTGCCCTGGGGCAACACGGTACATTTTTTCGACAGGGAAATTTCTTTACAGATCGCCGATGTTAATGTAGGTATATTATATGTATTTGCAGTGGTGAGTATGGGTGTGTATGGCATTATGATCGGCAGTTGGGCAAGTAATAATAAATATTCCCTGATGGGTGGTTTAAGGGCTGCATCGCAGATCATCAGCTACGAACTGGCCATGGGTATTTCTTTAATTGCACTGCTGATGGTAACCGGAACGCTGAGCCTTAAAGAAATGGTTTTCCATCAACAGGCTGGGTATTGGAATATTGTTTATCAGCCGCTGGGGTTTTTATTATTCCTGATCTGTTCATTTGCAGAATGTAACCGTACACCATTTGATCTGCCCGAAGCAGAGAATGAATTGATCGGCGGTTATCATACCGAGTATTCATCCATGAAACTGGGGTTCTACCTTTTTTCAGAGTACATCAATATGTTTATCAGCAGTGTAATTATGGCTACTTTGTTTTTTGGCGGATACGATATACCATTTGTAAATGAAGCCAATTATGATCAAAACTGGATAGCATTATTTGGAGTATTGGCCTTAATGGCAAAAGTGGTTTGCTTTATTTTCCTGTTTATGTGGGTAAGATGGACGATCCCGAGATTCAGGTACGATCAGTTGATGAATCTTGGCTGGCGGATCTTAATTCCTTTGGCATTATTAAATATGCTGATAACAGGCGCATTGATCTTATTAAAACAAAATAACTGGCATTTTTAAATT
>JANOVD010000566.1:0-2830 GCA_031417255.1 Chitinophagaceae bacterium | reverse complement strand
TGGCAGCAGTTCAGCCGGTGGTAGCAAGCGTTCATCCAATAGAGGATCAAAATCAAATTCTACAAATACTAAGAATTACACCTTGGGACTTAACCTGAAATATGCGCTTGGACCTGGTTGGATGGCCAACAATGATCCATTCACGCCGCACAATGCTGAAAACCAACCAATTGAAGAACAAAAAAATATCGGTGTACCGGAAGATTTTTCGGCTACTTTATCAATTAAAAAAATAGAAAATAAAAAGAAAAAAGGAGAAGAGGCATTTTCAGAAATGTCGGCAGAGCCGGACAAGCAAAGAGGAATAGAAAAACCGGAAGACCAAAGAGGCGTTACAAACCGCCCTTTGGATTTTGAAACTTTTGCAGAAAAAAAAGACTGCATAATTGCCTGTGGCGGTGGTACAGCCTGTTTTAATGATAATATGCAATGGATGAATGAAAACGGAACAACTATTTATCTTTCGGCATCACCACAATATATTTTTAGCAGGGTTGCAGCAGAAAAAGATAAACGGCCTTTAATAAAAAAAATAAACGAGGCTGAGCTTTTATTTTTTATTGAACAAAAATTAAAAGTACGGGAACCGTTTTATAAACAGGCAAAATTTATTTTACCCGCAGATGAACTGGATGAAAACAGCCTCTCAACCCTAAACTTCTAAACTTCTCAACCCTAAACTTTATTATGCACAAAGGATTTATAAAAACAGCTGCAATTGCCGGGGCTTTATCTGTAATGCTTGGGGCATTTGCTGCTCATGCATTAAAAAATATATTATCAACCGATATCCTGCAGGTATTTGAAACTGCAGTTCGTTACCAGTTTTATCATGTATTTGCTTTGTTGGCTGTTGGTATTTTGTACAAAGAATTCCCAGTTAAATTAATGGAATGGGCCGGCAGGTTTTTTATTGCAGGTATGATACTTTTCTCAGGGTCATTGTATTTATTATGTTATGTTAAACACAACGAAATTCCTTTAAACTGGCTTGGCGCCATCACGCCATTTGGCGGGGCAGCTTTTATTGCAGGCTGGTTATCTCTTTTCCTGGCGCTTATTAAAAAAATAAGCAGAAACATGCAAAGTGAATAAATGGCATTGTACAGGAACTCCTGTTTTTTACTGATGATAAAATTGGTGATCATAAAAAGTATCATCATTAATAAAACACCGCTTAATAACAGGCTGTATTTCTGCAGTTCTGTTTTATGCCCCGCTATACCAAACGTACACAAATTCAGTGAGACCGCATATCTGAAAACCATTTTTTTCGGTGCATTTGAAGCAATGCTTTTCTATATCTTTGTTGCCAATGGCCAATAAACTGAAATCATCAAAAGCAAAGGCTGCCGATACCGGGCAGTTAAAACAGGAAAAAGAAGAAACTGTTGAAGTAAAGCAATTGCTTAAGGATGAACGTACGCATAAAATTGCAGGCAGTATTTTATTGTTGCTGGCTTTCCTGTTTTTTATTGCATTTACATCGTATTTATTTACCTGGGGCGAAGACCAGGATAAATTCAGTTACCGCATGTTGCTGGCCAACGACATAAAAGTGCAAAACCTGCTGGGTACCTTTGGCGCATTTATTTCCGAAATATTTATTCGTCATGGTTTTGGTGTTGCATCTTATCTTTTATGCACCAGCTTTTTTGTTTTCGGCATCAACCTGTTTTTTGGCAAAAAAGTTTTTTCAGTTTCCCGTAATATCAAATACCTGATTGTAGGGTTGCCGGTTATCAGTGTTGCAGCCGCTGCCATTTTCAAGGGTAATCCTTTTCCATGGGGAGGCGCTGCAGGCGATATGATGAGGGATTGGTTGTACAAAATGATAGGCGAAATTGGAACAATAGCGGTGCTGGCAGTAGCTTTGCTTTCCTATATCATCTGGCGTTTTAACCCCGTGTTTAATTTGCCATCAAAAAAATCAGCAGTTGATGAAGAAAATATAAACACGGTTGAAGAAAATATTTCTGAAAAAGTAGAGTGGGGCGATGAAGAACTACCTGCAAAAGGAAATTCTTTAAAAGATAACGGCGCTATGTTACCCGTTCAAACAACCGGAAATGCTGATCTTAACCACGACTTAAATATGGTTGAAAAAGAAGAAACAGAAACTGAACCGGTGATACCAGATGAAAAAATAGTTACACCTGTAAAAAACTTAATGCCGGAAAGTGACCTGCCACTGGAAATAAAATCAATGCCGCAAAATACTGAAGCAGAAATTAATGCTTCTGCAATAAAAACACCTGTAACAAAACCTTACGATCCGGTGTTGGATTTACGGGATTATAAATATCCCGGTATTGACCTGTTGGAAAATCACGGCAGTGATAAAATTGTGCAGGACGCTGATGAACTGGAGAACAATAAAAACCAGATCATCAATACCCTTAAGAATTACGATATTCAGATACAGAAAATTTATGCCACGGTTGGGCCAACAGTTACTTTGTACGAGATCATTCCTGCAGCAGGCGTGCGGATATCCAGAATTAAAAACCTGGAGGATGATATTGCCCTAAGCCTTGCTGCACTTGGTATTCGTATCATAGCACCAATACCCGGCAAGGGTACAATCGGTATTGAAGTGCCCAATGCCCGTAAGAGTATGGTGAGTATGAAAACGCTGATCACTTCTGAAAAATTCCAGAAAAATAATTTTTCATTGCCTATTGCCATTGGTAAAAAAATAGATAACGAGAATTTTATTGTTGACCTTACAACCATGCCGCATCTGTTAATGGCTGGTGCAACCGGTCAGGGTAAATCAGTTGGTTTAAATGCGATATTGGTTTCGTTGTTGTATAAAAAACATCCATCG
>JANOVD010000565.1:0-13295 GCA_031417255.1 Chitinophagaceae bacterium | reverse complement strand
CATTAAAGCCGCCATTGGTTTTCTTACAAATAAACTCATGTCAGTTGGTTTTGTTTAATTTAATAAACTGAAAAATAAGAAATAAATTCTTAATTAAACCACCAATAATACTTTTTTGATACAATATGGACAGTAAACAGGCTTTATATATTATATTGCGATGCTGTTTTGATTCTTCAAATTAAAAATTCAAAATGACTAAACGTATTATTGGATTAATCTCTTTAGGATTATTTACCATTGTGGCCATACTGTATTTTCTTCATTTGAGAGAGATCGCCATTATACCTGAAACAGTTTTGGTTGCTGCAAGATGGGTCTTCCTCACCAGCATGATCATGTATGCGGTTTATAAGCGTAACCTTACTACATGGATACTGGTAAGTATGCTGGTTGGTGTTGAAATTGGTTTGGATTTTAAAGAATTTTCTCAAAACCTGAAAGTGCTGAGCCAGATATTTCTAAGGCTGGTTAAAACAATTATTGCTCCAATATTATTTGCAACACTGGTTGTTGGTATTGCCGGCCACAGCAGCCTTAAACAGGTGGGCCGTATGGGCTGGAAATCAATTTTATATTTTGAAGTGGTTACAACCATTGCCCTGTTCCTGGGTTTACTGGCCATCAATATTTCGGGAGCAGGCAAAGGAATTTTATTGCCCGAAGGATTTGTAGAAAAATTGCCCGATGTAAAACCACAGGGCTGGCAGGATGTGATACTGCATATTTTCCCCGAAAACTTTGCCAAGTCAATTTATCATGGCGATGTATTGCCCATTGTTGTTTTCAGTATCATTTTTGGTATTGCCCTTGCCATGATAAACGAGGAAAAGCGCAAACCGATGCTGGCATTTACCGAGAGCCTTGCCGAAACCATGTTCAAGTTCACCAACATCATCATGTACTTTGCGCCTTTTGGAGTGGGCGCTGCCATTGCTGTTACGGTTGGTCACCTGGGAGTAGATGTATTGATAAACCTGGTGAAATTGCTGGTTACTTTATATGTGGCATTGATCGCATTCATGCTGGTGGTATTATTACCAGTTGCACTCATCATTAAAATACCGATAAAACAATTTATAAAAGCCATCAGCGAACCTGTGTCTATTGCTTTTGCAACCACCAGTTCCGAATCGGCACTGCCAAAAGCCATGGAGAACATGGAAAAATTTGGTGTGCCCCGTAAAATTGTATCTTTTGTTTTACCAACCGGTTACACATTTAACCTGGATGGTACCACATTATACTTATCGCTTGCATCGGTGTTTGTTGCACAGGCTGCCGGCATTAACCTGAGTATTGGCGAACAGGTTTTTATGGGATTAACACTGATGCTCACCAGTAAAGGTGTTGCCGGTGTGCCCAGGGCATCGCTGGTAATTTTATTGGGTACGGCGGCTTCATTCGGTTTGCCGCTTTGGCCAATCATGGCTATACTGGGTATCGATGAGCTGATGGATATGGCACGTACATCGGTAAATGTAATTGGCAATACATTGGCCAGTTGTGTAATTGCCCGGTGGGAGGGAGAGTTTGATGATAAGAAGGCACTCGAATTTCAATCGGATTAAAAGAAGACACTTGCAGCTTCATAAAAAATAATGTACATAAAAATTACCTGATACCAACCCATATTTATGAAACAATTTGTTTTTTTACTTTTCTTTTTACTGTCAATATCAAAACTCTTTGCCGGGGATTCGCTTACTATTAATTTAAGTAACCAATACAAAAAGCATTTTAAAAATGCTAAAGTCAATATAAATAATGTTGATTATACTACAGATAAGGCAGGCTATGTTACTATCAGCAATCCTGGTGCAGATTCACTTACCATCATCAGTAAAGGATATGATAATAAGACCGTTGCTGTTAAAGATATTTGGTTGGCAAATAACGATGGTGGGCCAACAAACCAGGTTATAGTAAACAAGGAGTTTACCTGGACCGATCTGCTGACGCCTATGTTTTATATTTTATACGGAGGGATATGGTTGTTGTTGCTGATAATTTTTGCTGAAACAGGATTATTTGTCGGGTTCTTTTTTCCCGGCGATTCCTTATTATTTGTTGCAGGTATATTGAGTACCTCGCTGGTTGATTCCATTTCGTTAAATACCGGTAATGATTTCTTTAACCTGATGATCATAGCAGGCATGTGTACTGTAGCCGGTATTTTAGGTAATACTGTAGGATATATGACCGGCCGAAAGGTTGGCCCGGCCATGTATAACTGGAGAGACCGTTTTCTTTTTAAACAAAAATACCTGCACCAGGCAAAAGATTTTTATGATAAGTATGGCGGCGGTGCAATTGTATTCGCCAGGTTTTTACCATTTGTACGCACATTTGCGCCAATTGTTGCAGGTATAGTTGGTATGGATAAAAAGAAATTCGGTTTTTTTAATATTATTGGTTGTATTGCATGGGTTGTTTCCATGCTTTTTATCGGGCATTATTTGAATGCATTTACAAAAAAACAGTTTGGGATAGATCTGGAAGCACACCTTGAAATAATTGTTATTGTAATTGTTTTGGTAACTACTGCCCCGGTTTTAATAAAATTAATTTTTGGTAAAAAGAAAAAGGTTGATGAACACATCCTCTGATAAGTCTGCTTCAATTTTCAGCATTGCCGTTATAGTAGCTGCCCTTGGCTACTTTGTAGATATTTATGATCTGTTGTTGTTTACTATAGTAAAAAAGTCGAGTGTTTTAGCTGTAGGGGCTACCGATGCAACTTTATTGGTAGATAGTACGAAAATAATTAACTGGCAAATGGGTGGTTTATTGTTGGGTGGAATTATCTGGGGTATTTTAGGTGATAAAAAAGGAAGGCTTTCTGTTCTGTTTGGATCTATCATTTTATATTCTGTAGCAAATTTTATAACCGGTTATATTCAAACGGTTGATCAATATGCTATGTGCAGATTTGTTGCAGGGCTTGGTTTAGCCGGCGAATTGGGTGCAGGTATAACATTGGTTAGTGAATTGCTGCCTAAAAATAAAAGAGGTATTGGTACTTCCTTGGTGGCTGGTATTGGATTATTTGGTGCTGTAGCTGCTTACTTTACTTATCAATGGACAAATGAAGACTGGAGGCTTTGTTACAAGATAGGCGGAGTATTGGGCATTCTGTTGTTATTTCTCCGGGTAAGTGTTGCAGAATCAGGAATGTTTAAGCAACTAAAAGAAACCAATGTTCAGCGGGGAAATTTTTTGATGTTTTTTAATAATGCCAGGCGCTTTAAGAAATATATACTGGCAATTTTAATTGGATTACCTACCTGGTATGTGGTAGGTATTTTAATAAATCAAAGCGACCGGTTTGGTAAAGCAATGTTTGGAAGTACAACCATTGATTCGGGCCGTTCCATTATGTTTGCCTATACTGCTATTGCCATCGGTGATATTTTAATTGGACTGGTCAGCCAGTATTTTAAAAGCAGAAAAAAAGCTTTGTTGTTATTTTATTTACTCTGTACGGTTTCAATAATAATCTTTTTCAGTGGCTTTAATGATTCTGATGCAAGGATGTATATGATCTGTGGGTTGTTAGGATTTAGTACAGGTTTTTGGGCAATTTTTGTAACGATGGGTGCCGAACAGTTTGGAACCAACCTCAGGGCTACAGCAGCAACAACTATTCCTAACATGGTTAGAGGAGCTTTACCTTTAATTAACCTCATGTTTTTAAACCTGTTTCAAAAAAATTGGGAATGGTCATTAATAAACAGTGGGATTGTTACCGGTATAATTGTACTTACAATAACATTTATTGCATTTTATTTTACCGAAGAAACTTTCCACAAAGATCTTAATTATACAGAAGGTAAAGAACTGATTCCTTAATCTTAATACTGTCTGTGGCAAAATTCCTCATCATACGCTTCTCTTCCATCGGCGATATCGTTTTAACAACGCCGGTAATCCGTTGCCTGCGCAAACAATACTCCGATGCCGAAATACATTTTTTAACCAAGTATGCCTTTAAAAGTATTGTTGCCCATAATCCATATATCAATAAAATTCATACACTTGGCGATAGTTTTGAATTGATGCTCCACGAACTGGCTACTGAGGAATATGATTATATAATTGACCTGCATCATAACCTGCGTACGCTGCGTATTAAAAGGCATTTAAAAAATGTACCATCATTTTCTTTCAATAAACTGAATATCGAAAAATTTATTCTTACCAATTTTAAAATTAATACACTTCCTAAAAAACATATTGTTGATCGTAACCTGGAAACAGTAAAGTCGTTTGGCGTAGTAAATGATGGTTTGGGGTTGGATTATTTTATTCCTTCTATGGATGTTGTAAAAAATGATGATATACCAACATCGCACATGCATGGATATATTGCAGTGGTTATTGGCGCTGCACTGGCAACAAAAAAACTGCCTTTGCATAAATTGAAGGCATTGTGTTCTGCTATCAATCATCCTATAATATTATTGGGTGGCAAGGAAGATTATGAAGATGGAAAAGCAATTGCCAAAGCTGATGAAATTAAAATTTACAATGCCTGCGGTAAATTCAACCTCAACGAATCGGCCTACCTGGTAAAAAGATCAAAACTGGTCATCACACACGATACAGGCCTGATGCATATTGCGGCGGCCCTGCAAAAACCAATTATTTCTGTTTGGGGAAATACCGTGCCTGCTTTTGGTATGTATCCTTATTATGGCAGCAAATCAAATATGCATTATGATGTAGTAGAGATAAATAAACTCTGGTGCAGGCCATGCAGCAAGATAGGATATAAAAAATGCCCCAAAGGCCATTTTAAGTGCATGGAAAAAATTGCTGTTAACGATATTGTAAATCTGGTTAAGCAGCGGTTACAGTAAAATATCAACTGCTGCTTTCAATTATCTTGCACATCAGGTATGATTAAAAAAACACTTTTTATCCTTTTGTTTTTTGTAAGCAGTTCTGCTTATGCACAGTTTACTGTTACTGTACAGTGGCAAAACATAAAACCCGGTAATGCCGGTGATACCATTTATTACAATGCGGATAAAAAACTTACCTGGAGCGATTTTAAGGGCAGGCCGGTTGCTGTAAGCCCGGCAGCAGCAATAACCGAATCGGGTTTTGGATACAGGATGTCGATGAATTCGGTCAATCGAAAAACCAATGTGGTCATTACCGTATTTTGTTATTTTAATAAAAAGAATTCATGGGTAAAGAAAGGTATGGAAAATGATTATGCTTTGCAGCATGAACAGAATCATTTCAACATTACTTATATCAATGCCTGCCTGTTTGTGCAAAAATTAAAAGAAGCCCAGCTAAATATGGGCAATTATGATTACCTGGTTGAAAAAATTCACGATGAATGTTTTGATGCACTTGATAAAATGCAGAACGATTATGATGGACAAACCTCAAACGGAAGAATTAACCGCATGCAAAATATCTGGAACAAAAAAATTGAACAGCAATTGGCTGAAATAATTACAAATTAACGATCAGCACCGGAATTTTTAATTCGTGCCTTACGCTGTTTACTGTTTCTCCATAAATGAAGTCTTTTATTACCGTATGGCCATGTGCACCCATTACCAGCATATCTGCATTAACGCCTTTAACAATACGAACAATCTCTTTAGCCCTGTTCTTATAGCCAAGAAATCCCTCTGCTGTAAAACCACGGGCCTGTAAGGTTGCTACATAGGAATCCATCCGTTCTTTATCTTTCCTCGATTCATAATCATCACTTTCCTGTCCGAATAATTTTGCTGATGCACTTTCAACAATATGAACTAACAGGTAATGTGTATTTTCTTTTCCCTGCCCAATGGCATAAGCCAATAATTTGTCATCATGTTCACTAAAATCCAGAGCTATTGCAATTTTATTAAAACTTGGAATCACAAGATTTGTAATAGTATCAATTTCAGGATGAATTTTTATAGATGCAGGTTTCTTATTTTTAGCAAGGATGGGGAAAATAATGGAGTAGATCAAAAGGATGACAAAGAAAAGCCCTGCTAAAATAATTACCGTCTTCAGAATATAGTTATCTGATGTACCGAAGAAATCGAAGGCTTCTCCAATCAGCATTTTTAAATTCAGGTAAACCAGAACAGAAGCAACTAACCAGGCTAAAAATTGTACAAAAGGTTTAATGGCAAATGAACCCATTGTTTTTTTGTCGCTTACAAAATGAATAAGTGGTATTACTGCAAAACCCAGTTGCAGGCTCAATACCACCTGGCTGAATATTAAAAGGCTATCTACTTCACCTTCCCCAAATATGGCAATAACTATGATGGCAGGAATGATTGCTATTAAACGTGTTATCAGTCTTCGCATAACCGGGTTGATGCGAAGCCGCAGATAACCTTCCATTACAATTTGTCCTGCCAGTGTTCCGGTCACTGTAGAACTTTGACCAGATGCAATCAACGCAATGGCAAATAAAGTAGAGGCAAAATTGGATCCCAGCATTGGAGACAGCAATTCATGCGCCTGTTTTATTTCAGCTACTTCTGTTTTACCGGTTTGAAAAAATACAGTTGCTGCAAGTATGAGTATAGCGGCATTGATAAGAAAAGCAATGTTAAGTGCAATTGCACTGTCAATAAAACTAAATTTCAATGCCTGTTTAATTCCCTGGTTGTCTTTTTTGATCTTCCTTGTTTGTACCAATGCCGAATGCAGGTACAAATTGTGTGGCATTACCGTAGCGCCAATAATACCAATTGCTAAATATAATGCAGTTTCTTTAGGTAAAGCATTGGTCATTCCTTTTGCATCATACAGGTCTTTTGCATCTGGTAATGATGGAATAAATCCCTGCAGTACATCATGTAGTTGCGGGCTTGCCATAATAATATTTACCAGGAAACAAAAACCTATTACTGCGATCAGGCCAATAATAAATGCTTCCATTTTGCGGATACCCAGCCGCTGCAGGTAGAGTAATAAAAATGTGTCAAACACGGTGATAGATACACCCCAGATCAACGGCAGGCCTGTCAATAATTGGATACCGATCGCCATTCCCAATATTTCAGCCAGGTCGGTTGCAGCTATTGCAATTTCAGCCAATACCCACAAAATGAAATTCATCTTTTTGGGATATGTTTCTCTATTGGCTTGCGCCAGGTCTCTTCCTCTTACTATTCCCAGCCTTGCACTCAGGCTTTGAAGCAATAATGCCATCAGGTTGCTCATCAGCAATACCCATATTAAAGTGTACCCGTATTTGCTACCTCCTGCAAGGTCTGTGGCCCAATTGCCAGGATCCATATAGCCAACACTAACAAGATATGCCGGGCCCAAAAAAGAAAGAGTTCTTCTCCACCCTGTTTTTTTAACCGTGGTATCTACCGATTCGTGTACCTCACTTAATGAAGCATCATTGTTTTTTTTACTGAACATAATGTACAAATACATTTTTAGCAACCTGTTCGCTAATGATGCAGGCACTTTGTTTTATAACTTTTATTTCCAGAGAACCATCAAATTCAAATTTTTTAAGAACAGTAAGTTGTGTACCTAATGCAATCTCGTAATGCTTAAGCATTTCCAGCATTTGTACTGTTTGGTTGCTTACTGAACTTACAGTAACTGTTTTCTTTAATGGAATATCAGACAGGCTTTGTTGATTTATAACAGGAATTTTTCCATGTTTGTCCGGGATAGGGTCGCCATGGGGATCAAAGGATGGGTTTCCCAAAAAATTATCAAGCCTTTGTATCAGTTCTTCACTGCTTATATGTTCCAGGTGCTCAGCTATGGAATGAACTTTATCCCAATCGAATTTTAATTTCTCTGCTAAAAAATATTCCCAAAGCCTGTGCTTACGCACTACATCCAATGCAGCTTTTTTACCGGTTTCATTTAACCTGAAACCTTTATAACGCTCATACTGTAACAGCTTTTTAGTTTTTAATTTCTTCAGCATGTCTGTAACAGAGGCAGCACGGGTCTGCATTTCAGCAGCCAGTGAATTGGTATTAACCATACCGGTTTCCTGCTGCAGGTGATAAATGCTTTTGATATAATTTTCTTCGCTGGTCGTAAAATTCATGAAACAGAAAAATTAAATTTAGACAAAGCTAAAAATATTATTTTAATAACCAACATATTTATATGGCTTATCTGGATAGCGGTTTAAAATATTGCTATATCGAAAAATGACTAATGTGCTTTGTTTATAAATCATTTCTCTGAAATTTCCAGTAATATTGCGACTTAAAACAATTAACCCATTATGATTTTTTCTTCTTTTAAAATACCCTACGCAATTGATGAGCAGTATAGCAAACGCATTGCCTATTTTTCGATGGAGTTTGCAATAAGCCAGCCATTAAAGATTTACAGTGGAGGTTTAGGTTTTTTAAGTGGTTCACATATGCGTAGTGCGTACGAGTTACAACAAAATTTGGTTGGTATCGGTATTTTATGGAAATATGGATATTATGACCAGGCCAGGAACCAGGATCAAACCCTGCAGGTTCAATGGAATGAAAAGATCTATAATTTTCTGGAAGATACCGGCATTAAGTTTAAGATTGATATTCATGAACACCCGGTCTGGATTAAAGTATGGTACTTAAACCCGAAGACTTTTAAATCGGCTCCGTTGTTTTTATTAAGTACCGATTTGCCGGAGAACGATTATGTTTCTCAAACTATTACCCACCGTTTATATGATGCCAATGTGGCCACCAAAGTTGCCCAGTTTATTTTGCTGGGCGTTGGTGGAGCAAAATTAATGGATGAATTAAATTTTAATCCTGATCTGTATCATTTAAATGAAGCACATGCCATCAGTGCTGCATTTTATCTGTATAAAAAATTCGGAAATATTGAAGATGTGAAAAAACGATTAGTATTTACCACGCATACTCCCGAAGAAGCCGGTAACGAAAAACATGATATTTACCTTTGCGAAAAGATGAGTTATTTCTGCGGAATGAAACTTGATGATGTAAGGAAACTTACAGGAATGGAAGGAGATCTGTTTAATCATTCTCTGGCAGCATTACGCTTTGCAAAATTAGCAAATGGTGTTAGCCAGTTGCATGGAGAGGTGAGCCGGAATTTATGGAAAAAGTATAAAGATATCTGCGAAATAAAAGCAATTACCAATGCACAAAACTGGCATTACTGGGCCGATAAGCAGTTGTATCGGTTTATGGATGCACATAATGAAGAAGGATTTATAGACCGGAAACGATATTTAAAGAAACGGGCCTTTGATGTAGTGGCGGATCAAACCGGTAAACTTTTTAACCCCGATGTGTTTACCATTGTTTGGGCACGCCGTTTTGCAGGTTATAAAAGAGCTGAGCTGCTTACCAGGGATGAAGAAAGGTTTGAAGCTTTAATGAGTAATCCAAAATACCCGGTACAGATCATTTGGGCCGGAAAGCCTTATCCTGTTGATTATCCGGCTATCAGCGATTTTAATATGCTGGTACATTTAAGCAAAAAATATGATAACATTGCAGTATGTATTGGTTACGAACTGAATTTGAGCAAACGGTTAAAACAGGCATCCGACCTCTGGTTAAATAATCCAAGAGTACCCAGGGAAGCCAGCGGTACAAGTGGTATGACAGCAGCTATGAATGGCGCTGTTAACTGCAGTACCAATGACGGATGGATCTGTGAATTCATTAATCAAGGTAATAATGGTTTTGTTGTACCATCTATCGACTATGCAAATATCAGTGTGCATGAGCAAGACGAATATGATCTGAATAAACTGTATGAGATTTTGGAAAACCAGGTACTGCCATTGTATTATGAAAATCCGGAAGTTTGGCGTGAAATAACCAGGAACGGTATGAGAGATGTTCGCTTTCAGTTTGACAGTAACCGGATGGCAAAGGAATACTACGAAATATTATACAAATAGAAACAATAGACTCCCAGTTTTACTGTGAAGTTTATTTTGCAAATTAGAAAATTAATTGATGGAGAAGTATTCAAAGAAAATGGAAATCCGTTGGGCTGATCTTGACCCAAATTTTCATGTGCTTCATTCAAAGTACTACGACTTTGGTGCTTATTGCCGCATGTCATTTATGACTGAACACGGCATTACACCGGCAGTAATGATTGAGAAAAATATCGGCCCCATCATATTTAGAGAAGAATGCCTGTTTAAAAGAGAAATAAAATTCGGCGATAAACTGGAAGTATTTTTAAAACTCAGCCGCTGCAATGAAGATGCCAGCCGATGGTCGATGGTGCATGAATTATGGATTAACAGCGATACCCTTGCTGCGCTGATTACCATAGATGGCGCATGGTTGGATACGAAGCTTAGAAAATTAGCCATACCTCCCGAAGTTTTTAAAACCGGATTTGATCTTATTCCAAAAACTGAAAATTTTAATCAGTAATACCATCTTTATTTCATAAGTAGTCCGAAGGACTGCGTTGAAATATTAGATGGTCCCGATAGCTATCGGGATGCCGACAGAAAAACTGTTGGACTATTTATAATGTATAGTCGGATTAAATCATCAACAGAATTTCGGATAAATGAAGTGTTGCAAATAAATATCTTTGCAATACTTTTTTATGCTGAGTTCCACCATTAATTTATACAAAAATGCTTACACAGGTGTAAACCGCCGTATGTGGCTGCTTGCCGTTGTTATGCTTATTAACCGAAGCGGCACTATGGTTTTGCCATTTATGACACTTTATTGCAAGCATATTGGTTACACTACAAAACAGGCCGGTTTTGTAGTTGCCATTTATGGTATTGGTTCTTTGGCAGGTGCTTTTTTGGGTGGCAAAATAAGCGACCGCTTTGGATTTTATTACACACAATTCTTTGCGTTACTTTGCGGCGGAATTTTATTTATCACCCTGGGGCAGATGAATACTTATTTCTCCATTTGTGTCTGTACTTTTTTTCTGAGCATGGTTAATGAAGCTTTCCGTCCGGCTAATGCAACAGCTATTGCACATTACAGTACAGCTCAAAACCGAACACAGGCTTTTTCAATAGTACGCCTGGCTATTAATTTGGGCTGGGGTTTAGGTGGCGCATTGGGCGGTATTCTGGCTTCCATCAATTATCAACTGTTATTTTGGGTAGATGGGTTTACAAACATAACTGCAGCTTTTTTGTTGTTATGGTTATTGCCAAAAGTGAGTTTGGCACAACAGCAAAATCTTACCAAAACAACAACAGAAAAAATAATAACTAAGCCTGCCTGGGCCGATAAAACATTTATGTATTTTATCGGGTTACAGATATTGTTTGCCATTTGTTTTTTTCAATTGTTTACTACCATTCCTTTGTATTTTAAAGAAGGCTTACATATCAATGAATTTTGGATTGGTATTATCATGGCGATGAACGGTATGCTTATTGTAATGTTTGAAATGATCATTGTATTTACGCTTGAAGGCAGAAGGCCTTATCTCCGTTTAATGACTTATGGTACGTTAATTATGGCAGTATCATTTTTTGTACTGAATATCCCACTCATACATGGTTTTGCAATTGCAGTCATTTCAACAATACTGGTAACTGTAGCCGAAATGGTTGCCATGCCTTTTATGAACTCGTACTATATTTCCCGCAGCAGCGAAGGCAATCGTGGTCAGTATGCCGGGTATTATACTATGGCCTGGAGCGCTGCACAGGTAATTGGCAGTACAGCCGGTACTCAAATTGCTTATGCAATAGGGTTTAATAATTTATGGTGGATCATTGGCGGTATTTGCCTGTTAACTGCCATCGGTTACAATAAACTTATGACAAAACATTAGGCAAATTTATTTGTAAGTGGCGGATGAAGTTACTTTTGCACTGATCGGCATATCCTGTCCCATCATGGGTATACTGCCCGAAATATCAGCAGTGCTGGTTCTTTTCTTTACCAATCCTGTATTTATCTCAGTAATAATTTCGGCTTTTGTTTTAGTTGCTGTTTTAAGTTGTATTTCAGTTCCCTGGTAATTCACTTTGTTTGCCGAATTTGAAAGAATATCTGCCTGGATAGTTGCCTCATTTCCTGAAACAGCACTCAAAGTATATTTACGTATCACTTTTAGATCTTTTGCAGTGGTTGTGTCTGACCAAGTGTCGCCTGTTGATTTACCCTGGGGAATTATTGCAAATGCGCCTGATACTATTGCATCATCAGAGTTGTTTGAAAACATTTTCATCATTTCATCTGCAAGATTTATATCATCAGCATCCTGTTTTGTTGCTTCTTTCTTTTCGGTAAAAGAGGCGCCTGTTGAATTGTCAATAATAATATCAACAGGTTTATTCATCCTTTCATCAAAAATTTTTGCCATTTCTTCGTTATTGCCTTCTTTATTTTCAGAGTCATAATTATTAGGTTCTCCCATCATATTCATTTTTACTTTTAATTTGGTAAGTGTGCTGCTGATGGTAGATTCTTTATCCGTAGTGTTTTTTACTTCCAACAAATTTATTGTAGCCAGGTTGCCGTTCAATTGAATTCCCATTATTAAACTTGCCTCTACATCAATAGAATTTTCAACAACTATTTTCTGGCCATATACAAGTTTAATTTTGCCAGCAGGAGAAACACCGGTTGACATTGGTTGTGCGAAAGACAAGCCCGTAACAAACAGGCAGGAAACTGCGATATAAATTTTTTTCATTTTTTATTATGTTTTCAATGTAAAAATATCAACTAACAGTTTACCATGTTGTTTTGTTTGCTTTTTTGGTAAAACTTTAAGTTTTCAGCAAAAAATAAGGGCTATTCATTTAAGAATAGCCCTGAAAGTTTTTTGAGGCTGAGGGTTTACCCTACTACCTGCACATTAACTGCGTTCATTCCCTTTTTGCCTTCCTGCAAATCGAACTCAACGCTGTCGCCTTCTTTAATATCGCTGATTAATCCACTTACGTGAACGAAAGTTTCTTTGTTTGAGTCATTGTGCTTAATAAAACCGAATCCTTTTTCAGAATTGAAAAACTTAACGGTGCCTTGTTGTTTAGTGTCCATTTTTAAATTTGTATTGTATTAATAATGTGCAAATATAGTATTTTAAAGATAATTGAAGGATTTTTATTAATTCAGGTGGGTTCTACTTTGTTTAAAATGCAAAAACCGGTAACTTTATAGCTGTATACAGCCTTCCTTTTAAAAGAATTAAATTATTTTATGCTGAATTCATTGGCCACTGTTATTACCGGCACAGGATGTTATATTCCAGATATTGTAAAAACCAACAGCGATTTTACCGTACATAATTTTTTTGCAGATGATAATACGGCTTTAGATATTGAACCCCATATTATTGTTGAAAAATTC
>JANOVD010000564.1:0-1662 GCA_031417255.1 Chitinophagaceae bacterium | reverse complement strand
ATAAAAAAATTGACACTACCATTAAAAGAGGTTTCTTCACCGCCAGGGAAATGAGTTTTGGCATGGGAATGTCAACCAGGATATTTGGTATGTTTACATTTAAAAAGAAAAGTAAGGTACAGGCCATACGCCATGAAATACGGCCAACACTTTCTGCCAATTATAAGCCTGATATGAACAGGCAGCATTGGTACTCAACGCAGGTTGATACTTTTGGAAACTTCAGAAGATTTTCAGTACATGAACGAAGCATTTTTGGTGCTTTTGGAGAAGGCAGGTTTGGTGGATTGAGTTTTGGAATTGATAACAATATTCAGATGAAAGCACGCAGCAGGAAAGATACCGGCGATGCAGCAGTAAAAAAAATTACATTGATTGATGGGTTGAGTTTAACCGGCTCGTATAATTTTCTGCAGGATTCTTTTAAGTTAAGTCCGTTTAATATTAATATGCGAACCAATCTTTTTGATAAGATCAGTGTTTCGGCCAGTGCAGTAGTGGTGCCATATTCAACAAATAGAAATGGTGAATTTATTGATAAGATGGCCTGGAGCCAAAAAGTGGCACTGGGTAAATTAACCAGTGCTAATATTGCCCTGCAAAGCCAGTTTAAAGGTGGCGATAAAAACGAAAAAATGCCAATACCTAACCAACAAAATAACCAGATCAATCCTGTTTCGGGATTACCTTTAAATGAATACCAGCAGGAAGCAGCTTACATAAATAACAACCCTGGTGAGTTTGCAAATTTTAATATTCCCTGGAGCTTTAGTTTTTCCTATGCTTTTAATTATAACCGGGTTCCCAATGGCCTGGGTACGGGTTACAAAGGATCTTTTTCGCAAAATGTAAACTGGACGGGGTCTTTAAACCTTACACCCAAATGGCAAATTGGAATAAACGGATCTTACAATATAACATTGAAAGAGCTGGGTATGGTAAGTATGTATCTAACCCGTGAGATGCATTGCTGGCAAATGGCAATCAATATTTCTCCGGTGGGAAGATATCGTTCTTTCAATATCAGTATAAGTCCTAAATCGGGTTTGTTACGTGATTTAAAAATAAACCGCACCAGGTATTTTTATGATTTGTAAGAAGAGGTTCAAGTCAAAAATAAAAATTTAAAAGTCAAAATTAATTTGAAATCTGAAACCGTTTTTAATTTTTAATTTCCATATACTTCACATATTCTTTTACCATTTCGCTGTATACTTTTTCTTTTAATTCAGTAACGGTTTTATCTGCAGAAGTTACTGCCGGTAAAAAATGCATTTTTAATTTTACAGGTAATAAAAAGAATTTTTTGTTGATGGGCATTGCTTTTTTTGTGCCTATAATTACGCAGGGAATGATATCTTTTTTTGTTCCTAAAGCAAGTTTGAAAGCACCATCATAAAATATTTTTATTGGAGCATCAGAGCGGTTTCTGGTTCCTTCGGGATAAATACACATGTGCATACCTTTCGCCAATACTTTCTTCATGGCTTCAAAACTTTTACTGCGGCTTCTGTCATTAGTTCTGTTTACTAAAATAGAACCTCTTGAATAAAATGAACCAAACAAGGGGATTTTTGCAAATGAAGCTTTTGCAATGGTTTTATTTGCACCGGGTACATAAGGTGCCGATAGTGGTACATCTAATAATGCATTGTGATTAAA
>JANOVD010000563.1:0-4099 GCA_031417255.1 Chitinophagaceae bacterium | reverse complement strand
TACCAGAAAATAACCGACATCTATGCCCAATGCAGTGCCGATTATAATATAAACACGCATACTACAAAAGCATTTTTTGCAACAGTTCAAAACAAACTGCACTGGGCAATAACCGGACAAACAGCCGCCGAAATAATTGCCGCAAGGGTTGACGGCACCAAAGAAAACATGGGCTTACATACCTGGAAAAATGCGCCCAAAGGAAGTATAAGAAAAACGGATGTAGGCATTGCAAAAAACTATTTAAACGAAAATGAATTGACAGGTTTAAACAGAATTGTTTCCATGTATATTGACTATGCCGAAAACCAGGCACAAAAAGGAGTGGTTATGAATATGAAAGATTGGGTAGCAAAATTAGATGCCTTTTTACAGTTTAATGAAGAAGCTGTTTTAAAACACCAGGGCAAGGTTACCCACGAAGTAGTTGTAGCGCTTGCTGAAAGCGAATACGAAAAATACCGCATCGTTCAGGATAAATTGATTGAATCGGATTTTGACAGAGAAATAAAAAAGTTAACGGATAAAAATAAATGATTGCAGCGGTGATACGCACACCCCAACTTACAGCTTATGCGTTTGCAAAGTTTAACTGCCCGCAATATACTGTTCCATATGGCCGATAATAGATTTCTGTTCCTGAATAATACGTCTTACCACATCTCCAATAGAAATAATCCCCACTAATTTATAATCGGCAACAACCGGTAAATGCCTAATGAATTTGCCCGTCATCAATTCCATACATTCGTCAATGGTACTATCCGGCGAAACGGTAATTAGATCCCTGGTCATAATTTCGCCAATCTGTGTTTCTTTTGATAATTTACCTTTAAGAACCACTTTACGGGCATAATCCCTTTCGGTAAAAATACCAACCAGCTTCTCATTTTCCATCACCAGCAAGGCACTCACATTTTTTTCAACCATTATTTCCAGGGCATGATAAACAGAGGTGTCAGGCGTAATTGTAAATGTTTTATTTCCTTTAGCCTCCAGAATATGCTTTACGGTTCCCATAAATTATCAGTTTTAATCAATCGTTAAAAATTACCTGTATTAAAAATAGCCAATTTTAATGAAACCGAAAATTTAGGCTTCTTCTAATACAACAAACTCCTGCTCAAGGCCCAAAGAGTTTTTATACACAACATCAATAAAGCCCCTGCCCCATTTTGCATAAAAAGGCATCAGGTTTTCAATACGTTCCTGTAAACTGTTATGTGGGAATAACTGTGTTTTCAGTTTGTGCAATTGCCGCTGCTGTGCTTCAAATTTTTTCTTTTCGGCCCTCAACATTTTCTTTTCCAAAGCTTCAAGCTTATGTAGTGCAAGTTTTTGCAAAGCTTCAGTGTGTTGTTGCAGGGTAATATCAACAGCACCTGCGGTAACCTTTAGTTTTGCATAAAAGTCATTGATGGCCTGTTTCTCTTTTGCTAAATTTAACTGAACGGCACTTTCTTTTTTTACGAACCCGTTTAAAAGCTCATGCTCTTGTTTAAAGAGGTCAGAAACATTGAGTCCCAAACGGGAAACAAGCAACGAGAAACGTTCTTCAACCAGCAAAAAAGAATTACGAAGTACCAATACAGGGAATGGCACATTAACAGCAGCAAAAACATTTTTCAATTCCAGCCAGTAAGCAATTTCTCCACCTCCGCCAATAAAAGCAATATTGGGCAATATCATCTCCTGAAAAACGGGACGAAGAATTACATTGGGGCTGAACCTTTCAGGATGCTGCTGCAATTCTTTAATAATTCCGGTATCATCAAACTCAATTACTGAATTTTGAATTTTGAATTTTGAATTTTCAAAAACTATCCGCTCCCGAATATCGTCTTTCAAATAAAACATATTCAGTTCCCTGCCCCCGGCCTGCACTTTATATTCCTTCGGAAATCGGGCGACAGTATCTTCCACTATTTTGTTTGAAAACTGTTCTTTCAATTCTTTTTCAACAACCGGTATGAATACTTTTTTATAATCTGCATCATCGGGCAATAAAACGATCAACCCATATTCACCAAACAATGCATTAATCAGTTTAAACGTAGCCTGTTCAATAGTTGTTCCATCTACATAACAAACTTTCATTTGTTCAATAATTTCTTTACCATGCGGATGCACCACAATCTCTCCTTCAATTTCATCCAGTATTTTAATCAATGCCTTATCCACCTTCATCCGGCCAACAGCGCCGGTTTGGTTTGTTTTCCATTCGTGTTTAATGCCGTTGATATACACATGCCCCAGTTCTTCCAGGTCGGCATCTTCGCTGCCCATATAAAAAACCGGTACAAAATCATTTTCTGGCATTTCGGCTTTAAGTTTTTCGCAAAGTTTTATTGCATGCAGTATCTTATAAATAAAATACAAATGCCCGGTAAAAATATTGGGTTGATGTGCAGTGGTTACGGTAAAGCAGTTGCTGTTGCTTAATAGTTTTATATTTTGTTGTTGTTTACTGGCAGCATTTTGGTTTTGATAATGTTTCAGTAAAGTATCAACAAGTAATTTTCTATCTGTTGGATATAATTTTCTTTCTTCAACTGCAGCTTTAATTCCATCAACTGAAACGGTATGTGTATAAAAAGATTGAAGTTTTTCATTTCCTTTCAGATAATCCAGGATAATCCCGGAAAAAAAATCCGTTTCTCTGTATGTTAAAGCAGTTGATGTAAAATTCATTATAGATTTTTTACCTGAATGCAGGATTAAGCACAAACTTACATTAATCCTGAAATTTAATGTCTGATAGTTGTGTTAATTTAACCGGGGTATTTTTTACCAGAAACCAGCCGGGCTTAAATAAGTTCTCATTCAATTTCGCAATGGATAGTTTTATTAACCGGTTACTGTTTTATTATACCAAAATCTTTTGCCGTTTGAAATGTAGCGTGAAAATTCCTGTCTGCTCCATAGGTTCCGGTTTCTCCACCTTCATCATTTTTATTACCGGGCTTAACCAGTATTCTGTGTCCCAGATTATCAATTTCGTAAAATATTATCACAGTTCTGCCAAAACTATCGGCATATTCCATCCTTTTAATATCTGCAATGTTCATAAAAGATTTTTCTGTTTTATCCGGGATATTATCAATTCTGGTGATCCCTGCCCATTGCTCAATTAACAATGCAGCATTTTTATGGTTCACAACAAAATCGTTCAACCCCTGGTATATAATCAGGTTGGGGTATGGGCCTTTGTATGCAGGATTTTGTTCCACAACATTTTTTACAAGCTCTTCTTTTGAAAGTTTTTTTGTGCCAGCCATTACACCTGCCGATGCAAAGGCATTGGTAGCTAATTTATAAGCGCCACCGGCAAAAATTGCACCACCCTTTATAGTTTCAGGATGTGTGGCCATCATCACTACTGCCATAGCAGCACCGGCAGAAAGGCCGGTAATAAAAATCCTGTTGCTGTCAATTTTGTACTGCTGCAGCATGTACCTGATCATCTGGTATATTGATTCGCATTCTCCCTCTCCTTTATTAATATCTGCATTGCGGAACCAGTTAAAACAGGTGCTTACATTATTTAGTAATTTTTGCTGTGGGTACAGCACCATAAAATCGTTCAGGTAACCAAGTTTGTTCCATCCGGTTAAACGTGCCACTTCTTCAGCAGATTGCCCGCAACCATGTAATACAATCACCATCGGTTTTAAACCCGAATCTTTTTTTATGCTATTTGCATAAAAAAACATTTTGAGGTTTCCCGGATTATTTCCGAAATGATTAACTGGTAGTAATGTATCTGATTGCTGTGCAAAGGCAGTAACACAAACATTTAAAAGTAGAAATAAAAATATGATACGGGGCATTGTCATTATTAAAAATTATTATCAGCGTGTCAGGCATTTTGTGCTTTCTTCTTAAACCACTTCACCTTCAATATCGTAATCGTAGGCTTTTGTAATTTTCACATTCACAAAATCACCAATCGTTAATTTCTTTTTGCCTGCCCGTCCGGCAGGCGGGCTTTGTATGATGACTTCATTATCCACTTCCACGCTGTCAAATTCTGATCTCCCCAAATACCTGCCCGCCTCTTTTTTATCAACGATTACTTTAAAGGTTTGACCAACTTTTT
>JANOVD010000562.1:0-3312 GCA_031417255.1 Chitinophagaceae bacterium | reverse complement strand
GTAAAAAGCTGTATGAATGCTCAGCCACACCCACAAATATTGTTTTATCACCCACTTAATGATCCAGAAAGGGTTTGCTGCTGGTTATTGCAAATCGTCCTTTTGCATCCGGTATCAGGTCTCCATGCGGATCAGATTTTGGGTAGCCTAAATGTTCATCCAGTTGCTCAATCAGATCATTGCTTACTACATGTTCAAGTTGTTCGGCAATTTCATGTACCTCATCCCATTTAAAATTAAGCTTGTTTACCAGCCATACTTCCCATAGCCGGTGTTTGCGGATTATGTTGAGTGCAATCTGCCGCCCATGCTCTGTAAGCATTACCCCCTTTGACTTTTCATAACTGATCAGTTTTTTTGCAGCCATTTTTTTAATAAAGTCTGTTACCGAGGCGGCATTTATCTGTAATGTTTCTGCCAGTGCAGAGGTGCTTACCATAGCCCCGGATTTTTCATGCAGTTTATATATTTCCTTCAGGTAGTTCTCTTCGGCTAATGAGGTCATTTGTTTATGTTTTTGCAAAAGTGAACTATTTTTTTAAAAAAATGTAATTAGGTAAGCCTAAATATGTATTTTTGCCCAAAGAATTATTTTTTAAAGCCTTATCAATACAAATGAAAAAGACATACATAGTACTTGTGGGTATCATTGCTGCAATTGTTTTGGTACAGGCCTGTTCAAAATTACAGCCTGCCGCACCCAACGATGATGAACTGCTGGATGGCCCTGTAGAAGGGCTTAGCTACGAACAAAACAGGCAGTTTCTGGCTGGTGATATTGCTTTTAATGATGAAATATTTACTTCGGCAAATGGGCTCGGTTCTATTTTTGTTGCAACAAGTTGCGGTAGTTGCCATGCCGGCGATGGCAAAGGACATCCGTTTACAACGCTTACAAGATATGGCCAATCAGACAGCAGTGGGAACCAGTACATGCATTTGGGAGGTCCGCAATTGCAAAACAGGGCTTTACCTGGATTTACACCGGAACAGATTCCTGCAGGTGCAACATTTTCAAAATTCACTCCGCCTGCAACTACAGGGTTAGGTTTTTTAGAATTGGTTTCAGATGCAGATATACTGGCAATGGCCGATCCAAATGATGCCAACAACGATGGCATTTCAGGTGTACCCAACTGGATCGCACTGCCTTCTTTTATTTCTCCTTTTGCCAATGCCATTCCACTAAACGGAATATATATTCATCGCTTTGGGAAAAAAGCGGCCGCATATAATTTATTGCATCAATCCGTTAATGCCTATAACCAGGATATGGGCATTACCTCAACTTTTGTTCCCAAAGATGTTTACTCGGGTCTGGACCTGGACCCCGAAGTCACTAATCAAACTGTTCACAATGTGGTGTTCTACCTGCAAACATTAAAGGCACCCATTCAACGCAATCAAAATGATGCAGAAGTAATACTGGGCAAAAATTCATTTATACAGGCCGGTTGCGAAAGTTGCCATAAGCAAACATTAACAACAGGATTTTCAAATATTGCACCGTTATCAAACAAAACATTTCATCCTTATACTGATTTGCTATTGCATGATATGGGCCCGGGTTTGAATGATAATTATACCGAAGGCAATGCAAAGGCCTCTGAATGGAGAACGCCGCCACTTTGGGGACTGGGCCTCTCACCCAATTCCCAGGGTGGACAATATTTTTTAATGCACGATGGCCGTGCAAAAAGTATTGAAGAAGCTATTCAAATGCACGGAGGCGAAGCTGGCGCCAGTAAAAATAAATTTAACCAGATGAATGCTGCTGAAAGAAATGCCATCATCAAATTTTTAAAATCACTGTAGGAACACGCCTTCTGGCGTGTTCTTCACATCACGAACACGCCAAAAGGCGTGTTCCTACAAAAGACAATGAACAGAAAATCTTTTATAAAAAACTGCGGCCTTGCATGTGCCGGTGCAGTTGGAATGACAACTATGCTGCAGGGCTGTAGTGCTACAAAAATACTGAGTGGTAAAATAATTGCAGATGACCTGGTAGTATCCATCAGCGATTTTGAAACTAAAAACGGCAACAACACATACTTTAAAAAGTATGTAGTTGTTAATAACGACATGTTGCAATATCCCATTTGTGTGTATCGCTTTAATGAAAATGAATACAGCGCTTTGTGGATGCGATGTACGCACCAGGGAACAGAGTTGCAGGTTTTTGGCGACAAATTGCAATGCCCTGCACACGGCAGTGAATTTGATAACAGGGGCACTACACAAAATGGCCCTGCCGATACAAAGCTCAGAACTTTTCCAATAACCATTGAAAAAGATCAACTTAAAATTTCATTGAAAGTAATATGACCAAAATACTTACCATAGCTGCTGCTCTGCTAATTTTTTATTCGGGTGCATCTGCACAAATAGATCAGTCTTTATTAAAAAGAGTTCCAAAAGATACCGTGAACAGAACAATGAATATGGATGCAGTGTATAACCGTCCGTTTATTGGCATAGGAAAACTACCTGTTTCATTGGGCGGATACATGGAAGCCAACTGGCAGCATTTAGGAACAGATGGTATTTCAGAAGGCCACCAGTTTCAGTTCAGGAGGGTTACATTATTTGTTTCATCTACCATTGGCAAACGATTAAAATTTTTAAGCGAAATAGAATTTGAAGATGGGGGAAAAGAAATAGCCATTGAGTTTGCTGCACTGGATATTGAAATGCATCCGTTATTAAATCTTCGTGGGGGAATAATCCTGAATCCAATCGGTGCCTTCAATCAAAACCACGATGGCCCCAAATGGGAATTTATTGACCGGCCCATTTCTGCTACACAAATGTTGCCTGCTACATGGAGTAATGCTGGTTTTGGCCTGTACGGAAAATATTACAGCAAAGACTGGATGGTTGGTTATGAATTATACCTCTCGGGCAGTTTTGACAATTCGATAATTGATAATCCTGAAAACAAAACTTTTTTGCCTGCTGCAAAAAATAATTCGGAAAGATTTGAAGAAATAAACAGTGGCTTGCCTCTTTTTACAGGCAAACTTGCTGTAAAAAATAGTAAAGTGGGAGAGTTGGGTTTGTCGTACATGGGCGGTGTGTACAATAAATTCCAGAATGATGGACTGCGGTTGGATGATAAAAGACGGGTAGATGTATTTGCCATTGATTTCAACAGTACATTACCAAAACTTAAAACTTTTATTACAGGCGAATGGGCCTGGGTAAAAGTAAATGTACCATCTACTTTTACTCAACAGTATGGCAGCAAACAACAGGGAGGTTTTATAGATATTGTTCAACCGGTATTAAAGCGAAAAGTTTTTGGTTGGG
>JANOVD010000561.1:0-2458 GCA_031417255.1 Chitinophagaceae bacterium | reverse complement strand
CTTTTGTAGTCTGAGAAAAGCTTAACATGATTGGAGTGCCTCAGGCTCACAACTTTTCAAACTTACACACTTCCTTTCACTGCAATAATTGAATCAGCGATTTTTTATTTATACCTTTACCACTCGCTATATTCTTCATTCAATATGCTGCTATTTTAAATGATTGATACCGATATTTTATTAAAGGCTTATAAATTAATGTGTACGGCTAACGCAATGGCCGATACTTATGAAGACAACCGGCAAATATGCAAATACGTGCATTCTACCAGCCGTGGCCACGAAGCTATTCAACTGGCAACAGCTTTTCAATTACTTCCCTGCGATTATGTGAGTCCTTATTACCGTGATGAAAGTATGTTACTGGGCCTTGGGTTTTCGCCCTACGAATTAATGCTGCAGTTATTAGCCAAAGGCAATGATATGTTTACAGGTGGCAGAGAGTATTATTCGCATCCCAATTATAAAGGAGCTGATAAGCCGGGCATTATTCATCAAAGCAGTGCAACCGGTATGCAGGTTATACCAACAACCGGTATTGCACAGGGAATAAAATTTTTGGAGACGACGGACAACGGACGACAGACAACGGACAACGCCAATGGTCAGTCGTCCGTCGTCCATCGTCCAATCGTCATCTGTTCTCTCGGCGATGCATCTGTTACCGAAGGCGAAGTAAGCGAAGCATTTCAGTTTGCTGCACTGCATCAGTTACCCATTATTTATTTAGTGCAGGATAATGGTTGGGGCATCAGCGTTACTTCGGAAGAAGCCAGAACATCCAACGCAAACGAATTAATAAAAGGGTTTAAAGGCATAAAACGCATCAGTATTGATGGCAGTGATTTTTTACAGAGTTATGAAGTGATGAAAAATGTAGTGGATGAGGTTAGAAAAGAAAGGCATCCATTTTTAGTACATGCAAGCGTACCGTTGCTTGGCCATCATACAAGCGGGGTACGAAAAGAATTTTACAGAACGGATGAAGACCTGGCTAAACATTATTTGGATGATCCGGGTCCAAAGCTGCGGAATAAATTACAGGAAATTGGCATTACAGAAGAGGCGTTAATTAATATTGAAAAAGAAACAGCCGAAGATGTTGCTCATCATTTTCAGGGAGCAGTAGCCGCAGCCGAACCGGATCCTTCAACAGTTGGCAATCATATTTTTGTACCAACACCGGTAACAGAGGAACTCGGTGAAAGAGCTCCCGTTGATAAAGAAAAAATTTTAATGGTAGATGCAGGGCTTTTTGCCATAAGAGAAATTATGGAAGATTACCCCGAAGCACTATTATACGGACAAGATGTAGGGCGTAGGCTGGGCGGTGTTTTCAGAGAAGCGGCCACACTGGCTGAGCAGTTTGGTGATCATCGTGTTTTTAACACAGCCATACAGGAAGCATACATCATTGGCTCAACGGTTGGTATGTGTGCTGTTGGATTAAAACCCATTGTTGAAGTTCAGTTTGCCGATTATATTTATCCGGGATTAAATCAGTTGGTAACAGAAATTTCAAAAAGCTGTTATTTAAGCTGTGGTAAATTTCCAATTCAAACTTTAATAAGAGTACCCATTGGTGCTTATGGCGGCGGCGGGCCTTATCATAGCGGTTGTATTGAAAGTACTTTGTTAACTATTAAAGGAATTAAAATAGTTTTCCCGAGTAATGCTGCAGATATGAAGGGGCTTTTAAAAGCAGCATTCCTCGATCCTAATCCGGTTGTAATGCTGGAGCATAAAGGATTGTACTGGAGTAAAGTGCCGGGTACCGAAGAGGCAAAAAATACCGAACCATCAAGAGATTATATCATCCCGCTGGGAAAAGGAAATATTGTTTTACAGGCCGATGAAGATTATATAGATAGCGGCGAAAGCTGTTGCATCATCACGTATGGTATGGGTGTGTACTGGGCAAAAGCCGCTGCAAAGAACTTTGCAGGTAAAATTGAAATAATTGATCTGCGTACTTTATTTCCATTGGATGAAGCACTTGTTTTTGCAACCGTAAAAAAACATGGTAAATGTTTAGTGCTGACAGAAGAACAACAAAATAATTCCTTTGCTGAAGCTTTGGCCGGAAGAATTTCGAAAGCATGTTTTAAATATCTGGATGCGCCTGTTGAAGTTCTGGGAGCCCTTAATTTACCGGCAGTGCCTATGAATATTGTATTGGAACAGGCCATGTTACCCAATGCTGCAAAGGTTTCTGAAAGAATCGCAGAACTTCTTAGTGATTAGCAACAAAATTTTTAGTCAAATCGCCTATATTTGCACCCCGTTAACTGGATTACAATCAGTAGTGGAAGCAATATGATGTCGGGGTAGCTCAGCTGGTTAGAGCATCGGATTCATAACCCGAAGGTCGGCAGTTCAAGTCTGCTCCCCGATACTAAGCCTAAGTCTTTAGAAGTAAAGAACTTGGGCTTTTTTTATACCCACAATCCCATTACTG
>JANOVD010000560.1:0-9459 GCA_031417255.1 Chitinophagaceae bacterium | reverse complement strand
TACAACAAGTACTGACATAGCGCCACCAAAAATTATGGCGGGCAAAGTACCAAACATACGGGATGTAACACCGCTTTCAAATTGGCCTAACTCATTACTGCTGTTTATAAAAATTAAATTGATGGATGCAACACGGCCACGTAATTCGTCGGGGGTGTATAACTGCATAATGGTGCCACGTACCACCACGCTAACAGCATCACACAGCCCCGCAGCCAGCAATGCCATAAAACTTAACCAGTAAACTTTTGATAAACCAAAAATGATGATACAAAGCCCAAAGCCTGCAACTGCCAGCAGCATTTTTAATCCCTGCTTTTGCCGCATTGGATATTTTACAAGAACAGCAACGATGATGAGACTGCCCAGATCCATAGCTGCATTTAAAAAACCATACCCAATGGCATTTGTGTGTAAAATGTTTGATGCTACTTCGGGTATAAAAGCACTGGCTCCTCCAAAAAGCACGGCAAACAGATCTAATGAAAGTACACCCAGTAAATTTTTATTGTTGAATACAAAAGAAAATCCTTTTTTAATGGAAGTGAACATGGGCTCTTTATCCAGATTGGTTACCGGCGGTTTTGGAAATAACTGCAAAGCAAAAATTCCTGCTACCAGAATTAATGCAGCAGTTACAAAATACGCATTTGAAATACCTATAAATGCAATTAACAATCCGCCGATGGCGTGGCCGCCAATAGATGATATTAACCAGGTGGATGAATTGTAGGAAATGGCTTTTTGTAACTGTTCACGTGATACAATGGCAGCAATCATGCTATTGGCAGATGGCCCGGCAAAGGAACGTATGATACCGGTACAAAAAACCACCGATAAAATTACTGTAAGCTTGGTTGTATTTGTAAACTGAAACCATGGTAAGCTGATGAGGGCAAGTATGATGCCGCATAGCATGTAAAAAGCATAGGACCAAACCAGGATATTTTTTTTGTTGTGTTTATCAATATAATGGCCGGCATATAAGGCGGCAAGTACGGCGGGTACAAATTCGGCAAGGCCGGCAAAGCCCACCATATATGTATTTGCCAAATGAAAAACCTGGTAAATAACAATGGTGGTTATCATGCGTAAACCAAGCACAAAAAATAACCGGGCAAAAATAAAATTCCGGAATTCTTTGGGAAGTTTGTAGCTGCTCATTTATCAGGATTAGGGCAAAGTTAAATAATGTTGCCCATCTTCATATTCTTTGTCCAGTGCATTAATAATAACTTTCAGGTGCTCCTCATTACCCAGAAAATCGGCATTGCCGGCATCAACATACAGCGTCTTAATATTGTGTTGCTTTATATACTGGGTATAGGTTTCCTGTAAGGTAAAGAGATAATCATTGGGGATAGATTGCTCATATTCCCGGTTACGTTTTTTAATATTTTCCTGTAATTTTTTTACTGAGGTGTGTAAGTAAATAACAATATCCGGCTGTATGATCTGAGGGTTGATAATCTCGAAAAGTTTTTGATACAATCTGAACTCTTCCTCTGGTAAATTTACTTTGGCAAAAAGCAGGCATTTTGTAAAAAGATAATCGGAGATGGTTATGTTTTGAAACATATCTTTTGTCTGCAACAGGTCTTTAAGTTGTTTGTAGCGCTCAGCCATAAAAAACAACTCCAGTGGAAATGCATACTGGCCGGGGTTTTCATAAAATTTAGGCAGAAAAGGATTGTCGGCAAATTCTTCCAGTATTAATCTTGCATTAAAATGCTTGCTTAGCAAATGTGCCAGTGTTGTTTTACCGGCGCCAATATTCCCTTCTATGGTAACAAAATTATACTTCATATATGAAAGAACTGCAAAATAAGCGGAAACAGCTTTTATGCCCTTAAAACTTTTTCACATTTAGATTATCGGGGCAGTGTATAAGAAGCTGGTGAACTGTTTTTTTAAGTACCGGGTGCTTTAAATTTGGTGAAAGCTGATTCAATGGTACCAATACAAATCGTCTGTTTTGAATTTGTGGATGCGGAATTATAAGTTCTTTCTGATCAATTATTTCATTGTTGAAAAATAAAATATCTATATCAATAATCCGGGGCGCATTTTTAATTGTTCTTACCCGCCCCATCTTTTTTTCAATTTTTAAAATGGTTTGCATGGTTTGTAAAGCAGAAAATTTTGTTTCAATAATAATAACCTGGTTTAAAAAATCGGGCTGTTTGGTATTGCCCCAGGCTCCGGTTGCATACAGGCTTGATTGACGGGTTACGTTGCCAATTTGTTTTTCTAAGTGCTGGATGGCTTTGTATAACCGGGCTTTGCTGTTGCCCATGTTACTGCCGAGGAGGAGGTAGGTCTTATTCATCAGATTTCAAAAAGCCTTTCATCTGGCCAGAATGATTTTGTTTTAATGATTTTTATTTTTTTAAAATCTGCATGCAGTGGATTAGCAAGGTAATTATACTCTTCCTGTACTACAGCCGATGGCACTCTTAAAATTAATGATTCTTTTTGTTTGAAAAATTCATCACCAATATACCGGGTGTAATCAAAATCATCCTTCCAGTTATTTTTTAAATTGTTTAATTCAATTACAGTAGCAGGCTGGTCTTCAGGGAATTTTATATACATCAGATCCAATGCTATTGAATAATCTTTAAAATTTGTATTTACTAACATTTCCAAAACTGAAAGTGAAATATATTGTGAAGTGTATAACACCGGAATATCCCTGGAGTTCCAGCGTGACCCCATTAGCTTTGCGCCGGTACCACTAATGTCATCATTGTATGCTGAATTGCATATGCGGTAAACTATCATGCAAACAGGCCGTGTTGTATTCTTACCAATTGCGTTAGCACTTTTTGAATCCCTTCATAGGATGTAAGCGAGTTAAAAGATAGGTTACCTTCAAGCATGTAAGGATCACGCTTTAACCAGTTATAAAAGTTTTCAACTTTACCAAATGTAATTTTACCTTCTTTTATTACGTTATCAATTTGTAAAGCACGTTCAGCATTGATGGGGGCAAAGCTGCCATTGTTTTTTGCGTAACGTTGTAATGTGCGTTCGCTTACATGAAGTATAGAAGCCCATTCGGCTTGTGTAAAAGGAGTTTTACCGGCAATTTTTTTAAATTCGTTGTAAGTAAAATCTTTTACCTGCGGCAAAACTTTTATACTGCGGTAAATGGGCATCGGCTCTTCAACTTTGGAAACCGAAGTATTTAATTTAGCAAAGGTATTTTTCTCTTTCTTTTTCATGCTCCTGACATTTGTCACACAAATATACGACACATGTCACTAAATGGCAAATTTTTTTGAATCCTTTTTTACCAATAGCTTTACGGCTCAATTACAATAAGTTATGCAAAAATACAGCCAAACGAGGGCAATGTTGGCTATTACCAAAGCCAGTTTGAAAGCCATTTTCAGAAGTCCATCGGCTGTAGTTTTTAGTTTTGTTTTTCCCTTTGTATTTATTTTGGTTTTTGGCTTTATAGGTAATAGCGGCACAGCGCCTGTTTACAGAGTTGTAATTGACAGGGATTGCGATACCAGTAACGCATTTTTCGATTCCATTAAGCTCAGCAGCAGAATTCGGATTGTTTCTTTTAAAAGCGAAAGCGAATTACAGAATAATATTGTAAAGGGAAAAATTGCGGGTGTTCTCAAAATTAGTAAATCAGGAAAAATAAATCCTGAATATTTATATAGCATTAAAAGCTCAAATGCAAGTAATGATAAATGGCCACAGCTACTACCAATTTTAGAATCAATTGCCAATAAAATAAGTAACAATAAATATAACAACAGGCCAACTTTTGCAGTTGCCGATTTTGATTACAACCGTGATATCGTAACGGTACGGAAATTTAAAACCATTGATTTTATTTTACCCGGGCAGTTAGGTTTTTCTTTATTAAGTTCGGGTGTTTTTGGTGTGGCTTTTATGTTTTTTAATTTGAGGAATACATTGGTGCTGAAGCGTTTTTTTGCTACACCAATAAGCCGTACTTATATTGTATTGGGAGAAGCAATAAGCAGGGTTATCTTTCAAATGCTCACAGCTATTGTTATTATTTTAGCTGGCAGGTTCCTGTTTGGATTTACATTGGTAAATGGATTTCAAACACTAATGGAAATGCTGGTACTCAGTTTTATAGGCCTGCTGATATTTATGGGCTTTGGTTTTATTGTAAGCGGATTGGCGAAGAATGAAAGCACAATCCCGCCTTTTGCAAACCTGATAACTTTACCACAGTTTTTATTGGGCGGAACATTTTTTTCGGTTGAAGTGTTTCCAAAATGGCTGCAACCTATTTCAAATGCATTGCCACTTACACATTTGAATACGGCTATGCGGAACGTGGCTTTTGAAGGCCAGAATTTATGGGATGTAAGATCAGAAATTGGCATTTTATTATTATGGGGTATAGCCGTTTATATTCTTGCTATCAAAGTGTTTAAATGGGAATAGTATGAAATATTTAAAAATGGCGATAATAAGTTTTGTAGTATTCTTTAGCATGTTTACTATAATTGGTTTATTATTTCCATCAAGTATTAAATCGGCCAATGCAGTTGTAATAAATAAAAAAAAGCAAATTGTTTTAAAAGAATTGCAAATATCTTCTGCATGGATAAACTGGTATCCTTTTTTTCAAACCAATGTTGGTGCACATATTGATAATGCTGAAAAGGATACAATAATATTTTTCAATGATAAAAAAGTGATATTGGTTTACAATAAAAAAACTGACAGCAATTCTGTTTCTTTTTTTACTAAATACACAAATGGAAGGGTAGTGGAGCATAGGATTCTTGCACTTGATATTTCCAGAGACAGTAACCAGGTTCAGGTTGTGTGGAATGAAACCGAAAAACTGAAGTGGTATCCGTGGGATAGATTCAAGGGGTTGGTTCTGGAAAAAGCAAAGGTTGAGTACTTAGACACAGTGCTCAGCAGGTTTAAACAATATATCGAAACTGTTTCGGCTAATTAAACAGGGAAACTGATTTTTCCCATTGCAACTGCAGGAATTCCTGACATGCCATTTTTAAAAGTTAAATTATTTCCACTAACAGTTTCATTTGCCAATAAGGCAAATAATATGGCTTCTTTGGCATCCGGATTTATACCAATATCTGATGTGTTGTGAAAACTGCAATTCGGTAGTTGTTGCTGCAAATGCTGAATCAATAGCGGGTTGTGTAATCCACCACCACTTATAAAGATTTTAATTCCGGTTTTGTTTTTTATACTATTTAAAATTGCAGAAGCAATCATATCTGCTGAAAAATTATTTAAAGTTGCCATCGTATCTGCATCTGATAAATCTTGTGTACTACTTTTTTGTTTTGCTTTGTACAGATAATGCAAATTAAATAATTCCGGCCCTGTTGTTTTTGGAAAATCCTGTTTAAAAAAATCATCTTCCTTAAGTGCGGCAAGTAAAGCTTCATTTACAATTCCTGATTTTGCAACAACAGCATCTTTATCAAAAAACAGGTTAGGAAATTGCTTGTGAATAAAGGCATCCATCAATGTATTGCCCGGGCCAACATCAGTACAAAAGATGTTATCACTTTCATCTTTACCGGGTAAATAGGTAAAATTTGCTATGCCGCCAATGTTTAATAAAATCCGGTCTTCGCCTTTTTTGCTGAATAATAAATAATCGCCATAAACAGCCAGTGGAGCGCCTTCGCCACCGGCAGCAATATTTTTTTGCCTGAAATCGCTAATGGTAATAATACCGGTTGCTACGGCCAAATGATCGCCATCGCCAATTTGTAAAGTGGCATTGCCGAATTTATTTTGCTGATGTAATCTCTTTGGGGCATGGTAAATAGTTTGACCGTGGCTGGCAATGAGATCAATATCCTCATTTTTAACATTCCATTTTTGTAAACATACATTTATCATTTCGGCATGTTGTAATACTATCCAGGGATTAAGTAAACATAGTTTTTCCAGGTCAATTTGTTTTTTTGAAAAAATAGTTCTTACTTCATTTTTAAAATCATCAGTGTAAGGGATGGTTTCAAAATTTAAAAGTTCAATTTTGGTGGTCAACCCGCTTCCTTCAATCCTGCATAAAGCAATATCCAAACCATCCAACGAAGTACCGCTCATTAATCCAAGTATTAACCTCTTTGGGTTATTGGCAATGTTATATAGTTTTTGAATGTTGTTGTTCATGTTATTGCTGAATAAAATGCAGGTTACGTTTTATTCCTTCAAACTTAGCTCTTTTAAGCGGAGAATTTTTAAAAATGCTTTTGAAAGATTCTTCTGTTATTGCTTCCCAATCATTATTTGAAAAATTTAAAATTTCAGGAATGGGTGTAAAATTTATTTCATTGGTAGTTTTTGAAAAGCGGTTCCAGGGACAAATATCCTGGCAAACATCACAACCAAACATCCAGTTATCAAATTTACCTTTCATGCTCTCAGGTATCAATGCTTCCTTTAATTCGATTGTGAAGTAAGAGATACATTTGCTGCCGTCAATAACTTTATCAGGTAATATTGCATCAGTAGGACAAGCATCAATGCATTTGGTACAGGTGCCACAATAATCTTTTGCAAAAGCGTCATCATACATTAATTCCAGGTCAACAATTAAAGTTGCAATAAAAAAAAACGAACCGCTTTGTTTGTTGATAAGGTTTCCGTTTTTACCAATCCATCCTATACCGGCTTTTTGTGCCCAGGCTCTTTCCAAAACAGGCGCACTGTCAACAAAACCACGGCCATGCACTTCGCCGATCTGTTCTTTTATTTGCAGAAGAAACAATTTCAATTTAGATCTTATCACTTCATGATAATCATTGCCAAAAGCATATTTCGAAATATGGGGAGCTTGTGAAGTTTGTTCTTGTTCAGGAAAATAATTCAGCAATAGTGTAATTACAGATTTAGCGCCGGGCACCAATTTACACGGGTCAATGCGCATGTCGAAATGATTCTCCATATATTGCATGGTACCATGCATCCCTTTGTTGAGCCAGCTTTCCAGGCGTTTGGCATCTTCATCCAGTATCTGTGCTTTTGCAATGCCGCAATAATTAAAGCCATTGCCTGTTGCAAGGTTTTTTATAATTGATGTATGTTTTTGAATAATACTCACTGATCAGTTGACGTGTCTTCTAAATGCAGTTTATGAAAAAACCTGTGTGCAATGGGGGCAATTAAAATACCAATTGTACTGATAAAGGCAACGCCGCTAAACAAAGCATACATAGAAGCAAAAACTTTGGCGCTTTTGGTTAAAACAATTTCGGGGTTAATAATTGGCCCCATGCCACTTAAAATCATTGATGCATTTAAAAGGCTGTCGTACCAATCCATTTCAGGAATTGTAAGTTTATAACCCAGCACACCTATTAATAAACAAATCAGCATTATAAAAATGCCAAAAAAAGCATTCCTCCATATCCTTTTGTAAAAAACAGCTTTGGGTGCTAATTTTTGTACTTTTAATGAAGACATAGTTGTGAGATTTATTCAATTATAAAGGTAGTAGTTTTCTAATAGCCTGTTACAATAGCATGTTAAACATGATGTGGCTGCTTTAGCGACAGATTAAAATTGAGAAATATGCCATATTAGCGCAGATATTGATGTTGGATTGAGTTTTGCGACCGTTGTTTAAATTTTAAAAGAATGAGTTTACAAAATCTTACCATAAAATCGCAGGAGATATTACAGCAGGCACAACAATTGGCTTTTACAGCCAATAATGCCAATATTGAATCGGAACATATTTTAAAGGCATTGCTGAATGATAAAGATTCGCCTGTTGAATACCTGCTGAAAAAGAATAACGTAAATGTTGCCTACGTAGATGAAAAACTTGAAGCTGCTATACTAAAACTCCCAAAAATTTCAAGCGGGGAACCGGCACAATCTTTAGGCCGTGATGCCAATAATGTTTTGTTGCGTGCAACTGCAACCTTAAAAATTTTTAAAGATGAATTTGTAAGTGTTGAGCATTTGTTACTTGCTATGTTGCAGGGCAGTGATAATACATCCAAATTATTAAAAGATGCAGGCCTGAATGAAAAGGGGTTGATTGCTGCCATTAAGGATTTAAAGAAAGGTTCAACCGTATCTTCCCAAACTTCCGAAACACAATTCAATGCGCTGAATAAGTATGCTAAAAATTTAATTGAAATGGCCAGGGAAGGAAAACTGGATCCGGTTATTGGCAGAGATGAAGAGATCAGGAGAACACTGCACATTTTATCAAGAAGAACTAAGAATAACCCCATTTTGGTTGGTGAGCCCGGTGTTGGTAAAACAGCCATAGCAGAGGGCTTGGCCATGCGTATTGTAAATGGAGATGTTCCCGAAAATTTAAGATCAAAAATTATTTTTGCCCTGGATATGGGGCAACTGATTGCCGGTGCAAAGTATAAAGGTGAGTTTGAAGAGCGCTTAAAATCTGTTGTAAAAGAAGTAAGTACCAGTGAGGGACAGATCATTTTATTTATTGATGAGATACATACGCTTGTTGGAGCCGGTGGCGGCGATGGCGCTATGGATGCAGCCAATATTTTAAAACCTGCATTGGCCAGGGGAGAATTACGGGCAATTGGAGCTACTACATTAAGTGAGTATCAAAAATTCTTTGAAAAGGATAAAGCGCTTGAGCGCCGGTTTCAAAAAGTAATGATTGATGAACCTACAGTTGAAGATGCCGTTTCTATTTTACGTGGATTAAAAGACAGGTACGAAACCTATCACCATGTTTTAATAAAAGATGAAGCTATCATTGCTGCGGTTGAATTATCTAACCGCTATATCACCGATCGTTTTTTACCCGATAAAGCCATTGACCTGATTGATGAAAGCGCAGCCAAGCTTCGTTTGGAAATGAACAGCATGCCCGAAGAACTGGATGAACTTGAAAGAAAGATCCGCCAGCTGGAGATTGAACGGGAAGCAATTAAAAGGGAAAGTGATGAGCAAAAATTAAAGCAGTTAAATACTGAAATATCTAATCTCTCTGTAGAAAGAGATACGTTTAAATCCAAATGGCAGCAGGAAAAAGAAATTGTAGAAAAGATACAAAATGCCAAGGCCGAAATTGAAAATTTAAAACTGGCAGCCGATAAAGCAGAACGTGAAGGCGACTATGGTAAAGTTGCTGAAATTAGATACGGTAAAATACAGCAACAGGAAAAAATTATAGATGAATTTACTACCCAATTAACCGACAGTACCGAAAAACGCCTGCTAAAGGAAGAGGTAGATGCAGAAGATATAGCCGAAAATGTGGCAAAAGCAACCGGTATTCCGGTTATGAAAATGATGCAGAGCGAAAGGGAAAAATTGCTTCATCTGGAGGAAGAACTGCATAAAAGAGTAGTAGGGCAGGAGGAAGCCATTGAAGCCGTTTCTGATGCCATCCGGCGAAGTAGGGCAGGTTTACAGGATCCCAAAAAGCCTATTGGGTCTTTCATTTTCCTGGGAACAACAGGTGTA
>JANOVD010000559.1:0-2955 GCA_031417255.1 Chitinophagaceae bacterium | reverse complement strand
CTCTTGAGAACCACCATAAATTACACCTGGCACCATTTTCTGAGAGCGAAGTTGGCGGGTGGCTTTTTTTCCGCTGTCGGTCCTCAGTTGTCCTTCGATTGTAATTGATTTCATTTTATATTAATTTTTTTATGAGGCGCAAAGGTAGAGGAAAACAGGCAATTGGCAATAATCAATTTGCAATAGGCAATTGACAAATTGCAATGAGAAAAGAATGATCATTTAAGTGAGTTACAGGAAATTTAAAATACTGATAATCAGTATTTATCCGGGTTATTGATCATGTGATTTAATAACTTTCCAATTTCCTCATTTTGAGCTATTAACGAATCAAATTGCTCTGTATTGATATAATTGCAGGCTAAAGAAAAATCAAGCCAACCGGAAGTTTCTGAGTTTTCCATATCACTGTCTGTTACTTTTGCAACAAAATGTGCCGGGTATAATTTTTTTCTATACGCTTCTAACAAACAGATACATACACTTCGGGAAGAACGTCTGATTTGATCTGTTAATGAATATTTTTCTTCGGGTGGAAATTGTTTAGATATTTCAAATATCTGCATAGCTAAAGCAAAAGCCTTCTTATATACAGTTGTCTCCTTCACATTTTTAGCACCCATTTTATTGAGTTATAAATTTTTATATCTTACACAATTATCCTGTACTTTACTATTGCCTATTGCCTATTGCCTATTGCCTATTGCCTATTGCCTATTGCCTATTGCTTATTGCCTTTTACCTATTGCCCATTGCCCATTGCCCATTGCCTATTTCTTATTCGCCATCCTGCTTCTCATAAAAAGACTATTAATACTCTTATTTTCAAAAGCATTACGTATGGTAATTGCAAATAATTCATCAGTAGAAAGTACTTTTATCTTACTGCACTCTCCTCTTAATGGTATAGTGTCACACACAACCAATTCCTCCAGTACACTGTTTTCAATATTTGTGTATGCATTACCACTTAATACCGGGTGCGTACATAAAGCCCTCACACTCCTGGCACCATTTTCTTTCATTAAAGCGGCACTTTTAATCAATGTACCGCCGGTATCGCATATATCATCTATCAGCACAACATCCCTGTCGGTTACATCACCAATTACAACCATACTGGCAATTTCATTGGCACGTTTACGGTGTTTATCACAAATCACCATTTCACACTCAAAGTAGGTTGCTATTTCCCTTATCCGGTTTGCACTACCCACATCAGGAGCAGCAAAAGTTAAATTGGCAAGCTTTAAATTTTCGATATAAGGAATAAAGATGGCTGATGAGTCCAGATGATCAACCGGGATATCAAAATATCCCTGAATCTGCGGTGCATGCAGGTCCATGGTAATAACTCTGTCGGCACCCGCTGCAGTAAGCATATTGGCTACTAATTTAGATCCGATAGCCACCCGGGGCCTGTCTTTCCTGTCCTGCCTGGCTAAACCATAATAAGGTATTACCGCAATTACTTTATAGGCCGAAGCCCTTTTGGCAGCATCAATCATCAACAGCATTTCCATCAGGTTATCAGATGGAGCGTAAGTACTCTGAATTAAAAAAACAAAACGCCCCCTGATGCTTTCTTTAAACTCAACATAAATTTCACCATCGCTGAAACGCTGGATATTTACTTTACCCAAAGGCTCTCCAAATTTTTTGGCAATTTTTTCTGCTAAGTACTGTGATCCGGTACCGGAAAATATTTTTGCATTTGATTCCATATATATTTAAATTGAGAAGCGTGTATGATAATATCCTGCGAAAGTATCATTTAGTTTAGATGATTTAATATACTTACAATGGAAAATGTCAACAAGCCATCCACATCTATAAAAAACTGGGCTACCGATGACCGGCCCAGGGAAAAATTACTTACAAAAGGAGCAGCGGCACTCAGCAATTCAGAATTGCTTGCCATTTTACTCAATAACGGCAGTAAAAACAAAAGTGCTGTGGAGCTGGCAAAAGAAATACTAAAACTCGGGCACGATAATTTAAATGAACTTGGTAAATTATCTTTAAATGATTTTAAACAGATAAAAGGTATTGGGCAGGCTAAATCCATCATCATTGCGGCTGCACTGGAACTGGGCAGAAGAAGACATGCATCGGCAGCCCTGGAAAAAACAGTTGTAAAATCGAGCGGTGATATTGCCAGATATTTACAGGCTTCGTTAAAAGATTATAACTATGAAGTTTTTGCCGTGGTTTTTTTAAACCGGGCAAATAAAATCAATCATTTTGAAATTATGAGTAAAGGTGGCATAACCGGTACAGTTGCCGACCCAAGGGTTATTTTAAAAAAAGCACTGGAAGAAGATGCCACATCAATTGTATTATGCCATAATCATCCTTCGGGCAACCTGCAACCCAGCCGGGCAGATGAAGAACTAACCAAAAAAATTAAAGAAGCTGCCACTTATTTCGACATTAAAGTAATTGACCACATCATTGTTAGTGAAGAAGGATTTTACAGTTTTGCAGATGATGGAATACTTTAAGAGTCGGGAGTATTGAGTCGGGAGTCTGGAGCCGGGAGTCGGGAGTTTGAAAAATCGGATAAATAAAAAAACGCTATGGGGCACTATAAGGATTTACTGGCTTATAAAAAAGGTTATGAATTGGCGATGGAAATTTTTACCCTCTCTAAAAAATTCCCTAATGAGGAAAAATATTCTTTAACTGATCAAATAAGAAGGTCATCAAGATCTGTTTGCACAAATTTAGTGGAAGCATATACAAGGAGACGTTATGCAGACTACTTCATCAGCAAATTAAACGACAGCGAAACAGAGAATGCAGAAACACAGGTGTGGCTTGATTTCTCACATGATTGCAAATACATAACAACAGAAGAATACAATCATCTATCAGCAAAAAATGATGAAGTTGGAAAGTTAATTTGGTATATGATTAATAACCCTGATAAATTTCGCTGATGTCCAGACTCCA
>JANOVD010000558.1:0-1916 GCA_031417255.1 Chitinophagaceae bacterium | reverse complement strand
CTGCGGAGCAGAATTTATTCCCCGCACGAATCAATCTTTTTACAGCCAGGGCTTGTGATAAAAGCTGTAGACCCCCATGCCTTCCGGTATCGCCACTTATGGCGACCCGGTACGTCCAGAGTTATCCCCGCCTGCGTGGGTGCCTTCGTGGCACTGAGCCGACCCGAGTCGGGTTTAGCGTAAAATCCTGACGTTATATATTGACCCAGGATAAGGGGACGCTGTTACGTCGAACGCAGCCCGGTGCGGGCAAAAATAGTGAGAAAGGCGGAGAACTACCGCTGGTCGAGCGCAGGCGCCCACTGCGGGTTGAGACAAGACCCGGTGTGGTTCGCCGATTTTCATTCGCAAGCTGGAGAAAATCGCCGGGCATGCGCTACAGTACCGGCCACGGGGACGACCCCACGGGGACGACCGAAAACGAATGATGAAAAAGAGTAGCGAGGCGCGTGCTTTTTGTCTCTTCGTCTCTTTCCGCGCGGCGCCGATGAGCGCCGCGAAGTGCGCCGGATAACCCCCGGATAACCCTTTCGATCAGCAGCCAGCAATCCACCCATGAACCTGGTCTTCGCCGGCACGCCGGAGTTCGCTGTCCCCGCGCTCAAGGCGCTGCTCGACGCCGGCCATACCATTCTCGCGGTCTACACCCAGCCAGACCGCCCGGCCGGGCGCGGGCGCAAGCTGGGCATGAGTGCGGTGAAGGAATTCGCAGTCGCGCGCAGCCTGGAGGTGCGGCAACCGCAGACGCTCAAATCGACAAGCGAAGCCGAGGCGTTGCGTGCGCTCAAACCGGACGCGCTGATCGTGATCGCCTACGGGCTGATTCTGCCGCAAGCTATCCTTACTATTCCTGAATTCGGTTGCATCAACGTACACGCCTCGTTGCTCCCGCGCTGGCGCGGGGCGGCGCCGATTCAACGCGCCATCGAGGCGGGCGACGACATGACCGGCATCACCATCATGCAAATGGACGCCGGGCTCGATACCGGCGCGGCACTGGCGCTGGCCGCCACACCGATCCATGCGCACGACACGGCTGCCAGTCTGCATGACCGCCTTGCCGAGATCGGCGCCGCGCTGCTGGTCAGCACACTCGCCAGACTCGTGCGCGCCGACATCACCCCCCAGGCGCAGGACAACACCCACGCCACCTACGCCACCAAGCTGAAAAAAGAAGAGGCGCGTATCGACTGGAGCGCGGACGCCGAACTACTCGCACGCCGCATCCGCGCCTTTAATCCCTGGCCGGTGGCACACACCACCCTCGACGGCCAAACATTGCGGTTGTGGCAAGCCACGGCGGAAAAGGACACGCTCGCCCCCCAACCACACGGCACCGTGCTGGGTGCGGACGCGCATGGCATCCGCGTGCGGTGCGGTCGCGGCGTGCTGAGCGTCACGCAACTGCAGGCGCAGGGCGGCAAGCCGCTCGGTGCTGGCGTCTTTCTCAACGGCCGCGCCTTGCCGGCCGGCGCGCGCCTCGGTACATGAGCTCGCCGGCCGCAACGGCGCGCGCGGCGGCGGCGCGGGCCGTGGACGCGGTGGTCCGCGGGCGTTCATTGGATGCCGCGCTGGCGGAAGTTTTTTCCATGCTCGCGCCGGCACTCCGCGGCGAACGCGCCCTGATTCAGGAAATGACCTACGGCACGCTGCGCTGGCACTTCCAGCTGGCGGCGCTTGCGAGCAGCTTCCTCAAGCAGCCGTTCAAGGAAAATGATGGCGACGTGGACGCGCTGCTGCGCGTCGGGATATACCAGCTGTTGCACATGCGCGTGGCGCCGCATGCCGCTGTGAAAGAAACCGTGGAGGCGGCCACACTGCTGAAAAAAGACTGGGCGAAAGGGCTGACCAACGCCGTGCTGCGGCGTGTGCTGCGCGAGGAGACACAAATACGTGCAGCGCTGGACGCCGACGAA
>JANOVD010000557.1:0-11306 GCA_031417255.1 Chitinophagaceae bacterium | reverse complement strand
TAGCCCCGGTATTCAAGCCTTTTTAAGCCTGTTATTATAATTGGATAAGCTTCTTTTGGCCCGGTGTAACCTACAATTCCGCACATAGTTGATGATGTTTTATTTTTCTTGCTCTCCGTAGCTTAAGCGAAGGAGAGTTTTTGAACCCAGCTATGATAATTCTATTCAGCTTCATTGGCCCCGATAACTATCGGGGCTCTCTTGTACTTCATCGCTTTATTGAACATTGAGCGAAGTCGAAATGTTATCAAAGCGAAAGGTCATTTAATTATCGTGCAATTTAACAAAAATGTTCCCATTTGAGCATTTTGCAAACTAAACTTGTGTGTATTTTGATACTATTAACTTAAATTAGATTATTAAAATTAGACGTATGAAATATTTACTGATTTTTTTCGCTGTTCTTGCAATTGCCAATACATCAAATGCCCAACAGGAACCTGCTGAAACGAAAATATATATTGTGCGCCATGCCGAAAAAGAAGCAGGTAGTGATCCTGTTTTAACTGCGGCAGGTAATAAACGGGCAGGGGATTTAATGCGTGCATTACAAACCGAGGGCATACAAAAAATTTATGTAAGCCAGTATAAGCGTACACAAAATACAGCCGATAGTATGCGAATTCAATTAAACATTAATACGGTTCAGTATGCGGCAGATACTTTATGCGATAACCTCATCAACGCCATTATGGAGAATGGTGATTTTGGCAAAACCATTTTAATTATTGCCCACAGCAATACCATACCACAAATAATCAGGAAATTTGGTGTAAAGGATTATCCTTACGGCGATATACCCGACAATGAGTTTGATAATTTATTTCTTGTTACCTATAAAAAAGAAAAAGCGAAGCTGAAAAAAATGAAATATGGGGCTAAGTCGGGAGTTTCGGCTGCCATGCAATAAATATCACTATTATAAAACCCCTTGATACTTATTGCCGTTTTAGGGGTACGGATTCAGCCCGGTAATACCCAATCAAAAATGATATGCTGAAACCTTATTTATTTGTAGATGATATATCGGAAAAGGGGAGGGGTGTTTTTACCCGTGAACGGATAGCGGCTAATACAGTCATAGAAATTGCACCGGTTATTGTAATGGAGATATCTGACCGGGAACATCTTGATAAAACTTTACTGCACGATTATATTTTTGAATGGGGAAAGTTAAAAGATAAATGCTGTATGGCGCTTGGCCTCATCCCAATTTACAACCACAGTTATAAAAGTAACTGCGAATATTTTATGGATTTTGAAGACGGTTCCATCATGGTTAAAACGGTAAGGGTAATTGAAAATGGAGAGGAACTTACCATTAATTATAACGGCGACTGGAATGATGGAAAGAAAGTTTGGTTTGATGTGAAATAAAGCTCCGGTATTTTAATGACTTCTATTCTTATAAAAAAAGTTCTTTTCCAAACAGGATATTTTTCACCCCTATTATTTCATCCACATCATCCCAAAAAACATGAAATCCATTTGTTTTAAAATTCTGCCTTTGTTTAATGCTGGCTTTAGATAATTTTTTGCTCCAGGAAACCGGTATATAAACAATCCTGCCATCATTAAGTATAAATGCAACTTCATCTTTTATGAAAGCAACATTACTGATTTTCGGCAGCTTGCTGAAAGGCAATGCAGAAACCCAGTTGAGCGTTTCTTTTTTACTTTTTATATTCTTTGCAGAAATCATTGAATGCTTTTAAAATCATTGAATAATTTGTAATTATGTTTTTTTCAATAAGCCTGATATCTTTTTTTGAAAACCCTGCATTATCTGCTAAAATAACCTGATTATTTCTTAGCCAAAATTTGCAAAGTTTTCTTGCATCATCACCAACATGAATATGTGGAGGTTCTACACAATCAAAACTTACAAAGTAAAATCTATAACCAAATTTAAAATAAATAGTTGGCATATATAAATTTTAATTGCCTTCTTCAAATTCTCTGCGGATAATATTCAATGCAGCACCGGCTTTAAACCATTCTATCTGTTGCTCATTATAAGTATGGTTTACATAAATGGTATCAATAGTTCCATCAGCATGGTTTAATACCAGTTGCAGTTGTTTGCCCGGTGCAAAGTTTGTTAAACCAATTATATCAATATTATCGTCTTCCAGTATTTTATTGTAATCTTCTTTATCACAAAAAGTTAAGCCCAACATACCCTGCTTCTTCAAATTGGTTTCATGAATACGGGCAAATGATTTTACAAGTACAGCACGTACTCCCAAAAATCTTGGTTCCATGGCAGCATGTTCTCTGGATGAACCTTCGCCATAATTCTCATCACCAACAACAATACTACCAACACCTGCAGCTTTATAAGCTCTTTGTGTAGCAGGCACTGAGCCATATTCGCCTGTGAGTTGGTTTTTTACGGTATCTGTTTTTTCGTTGAAAAAGTTAAGAGCGCCTATCAACATGTTGTTACTGATATTATCTAAATGGCCACGGAATTTTAACCAGGGGCCCGCCATGGAGATATGATCGGTGGTGCATTTTCCTTTTGCTTTAATTAAAAGTTTTAATCCTCTCAGGTCGGTTCCTTCCCAGGCTGCAAATGGTTCAAGTAACTGAAGCCTGTCGGATGTTGGAGAAACAATTACACTAACCTGGCTGCCATCTTCGGCAGGCGCCTGAAAACCTGCGTCTTCAACTGCAAAACCTCTTTGGGGCATTTCAATACCCAGCGGTTCTTCAAGTTTAAATTTTTCTCCTTTATTGTTGGTAAGATAATCGGTAAGCGGATTAAAAGTAAGTGAACCCGCAATGGCCAATGCTGTTGTAATTTCTGGCGAAGCAACAAAAGCATGGGTATTGGGATTACCATCATTACGCTTTGAAAAATTTCTGTTGTAAGATGTTACTATTGAATTTTTACGTGTAGGATCAGTTGAATGCCTTGCCCACTGGCCTATACATGGTCCACAGGCATTGGCTAAAACAACACCACCCATTTTTTCAAACACATCTAAGTATCCATCTCTTTCTACAGTATATCGTACTTGCTCTGAGCCGGGTGTAATGGTAAATTCTGCCTTTGCCTTAAAACCATTATCTGTTGCCTGTTTGGCAATGGAAGCTGCACGGGTAATATCTTCGTAAGACGAGTTTGTGCAGGAACCGATCAAACCAACTTCCAATGTTTCGGGCCAGCCGTTTACTTTAACTGCATCGGCAAATTTAGAAATAGGCCATGCCAGGTCGGGCGTAAAGGGCCCGTTTACGTGTGGTTCCAGTTCCGATAAATTAATTTCAATAACCTGGTCAAAATAATTTTCGGGGTTGGCATACACTTCACCATCACCAGTAAGGTGTTCTGCAATGGCATCAGCGCCGTCGGCAACTTCGGCCCTGCCGGTTCCTCTTAAGTATTCACCCATTTTTGCATCATAACCAAAGATGGAAGTAGTTGCACCAATCTCGGCACCCATATTACAAATGGTACCCTTGCCTGTGCATGATAAAGATGTTGCACCATCGCCAAAATATTCAAGTATTGCACCGGTACCGCCTTTTACGGTAAGTATACCGGCCACTTTTAAAATAATATCTTTCGAAGCGGTCCAGCCACTTAATTTACCGGTTAGTTTAACACCAATCAGTTTCGGGAATTTAAGTTCCCAGGGTAATCCTGCCATCACATCACAGGCATCGGCACCGCCAACACCAATGGCTATAATGCCCAGCCCGCCTGCATTTACGGTATGGCTATCGGTACCTATCATCATGCCACCGGGGAAAGCATACTGCTCTAAAACAACCTGGTGAATAATGCCTGCGCCCGGTTTCCAAAAACCGATGCCGTATTTATTGGAAACTGAAGCCAGGAAATCGTACACTTCCTTATTTTGTGTTTTTGCTTTACTCAGATCTGCAACAGCACCAACTTCGGCTTGTATCAGGTGATCGCAATGTACAGTTGAAGGAACAGCAACCTTTGTTCTGCCTGCCTGCATAAATTGTAACAGGGCCATTTGTGCCGTTGCATCCTGCATGGCCACACGGTCGGGTGCAAATTCAACATAATCCTCACCTTTTACATAAGCTGTGGTGGCAGTGCCCTGCCAAAGGTGGGCATATAATATTTTTTCGGTTAAAGTAAGTGGTTTGCCGGTTGCTGTACGTGCTGCATCAATGCGGTTGCCAAAGTTGCTGTACAACTTTTTGATCATTTCAATGTCGAAGGCCATGGGGATAATTTAAAAATGTGCTATGCTGATTAACGAGTTGCAAATTTACGAAAATCACATCATTTTTTAAAGCCTTTGTTTTTACATTAAAAACTGTTTAAATTAGCAGTATGAATCGCTTTAAACATTTTATTGAGTGGCATGTATTTGGCGTATGCTCGGCCATTGGCGAAAAAATGGGCATTGCTACATCTACCATCCGTAAGTATTTTATTTACATGTCGTTTATGACATTTGGCTCACCGGTTATAGTTTATCTTTTTGTAGCTTTCTGGATGAATATAAAGCGGTATATATTTAATGCAAGAAGAAATCCGCTGAGGTATCTCTGATTAAATTATTGATTTTCTGACACGAACTAATTTCTCCAGTAATCCTTCCAGCAAATCAAGTTTAAGCATATTGGCGCCATCGCTTTTTGCAACAGCAGGGTTGGGGTGTGTTTCAATAAACAATCCATCGGCACCGGTTGCAATGGCAGCTTTGGCAATGGTTTCAATCAATTCCGGATTTCCACCCGTAATACCTGCACTTTGGTTTGGTTGTTGTAAAGCATGTGTACAATCCATAATTATCGGTACTTTTATTTCCTTCATCCAGGTAATGTTTCGGTAATCAACAACAAGGTCTGTATAACCAAAACTGTTTCCTCTTTCAATCAAACCAACCTTATCATTTCCGGCAGCATTAATTTTTTCTACAGCAAATTTCATAGATGGGCCACTTAAAAACTGCCCTTTTTTTACGTTTACAATTTTGCCGGTTTTTGCAGCAGCTATCAACAGATCGGTTTGGCGGCAAAGAAAAGCCGGTATCTGTAAAACATCCACGTATTCGGCTGCCATGGCGGCTTCTTCGGCAGTATGTATATCTGTTGTTGTTGGAATGGAGAATTTTTCTCCAACTTTTTTTATCAACTCCAAAGCATTTGTATCGCCAATACCGGTGAATGAACTGGCAGCGGTTCTGTTGGCTTTGCGGTAAGATGCTTTAAAGATGTATGGTATTTGCAGTTTTTTACAGATGGTTGAAACTTTTTCAGCAATATCCATTACTATATCTTCGCCCTCAACCACACAGGGGCCGGCAATGAGGAAGAAATTATCTTCGTTATAGTTTTGGTTGCTGAATAAATCTTTTAAATATTTTTCCATCGTGTAAAGTTACAATATTCAATATTGAATTTTACATTTACACTTTATAAAAGACTTGCTATGGTAAAAGAAAAAATATTGGTGATTGGAGCATCGGGACAAATAGGTGTGGAACTTACGCTGGCTTTAAGAAAAATGTACGGCAATGCCAATGTGATTGCTTCTGATCTGCGGGAAGAAAATGACCTTTTGAAAGGAACCGGCCCTTATGTGAGCCTGGATGTGATGAACAAGGAAATGCTGCATGTGCAAGTGATACGGCAGGGCATTACGCAGATATATTTACTGGCTGCCATCCTATCTGCCACAGGCGAAAAAAATCCTCACCTGGCGTGGAGTTTAAATATGCAGAGTTTATTAAACGTACTGGATATTGCTAAAGAAGAAAAACTGCATAAAGTATTTTGGCCAAGCAGTATTGCCGTGTTTGGGCCAACATCACCAAAACAAAATTGCCCGCAGCATACAATTATTGAACCTGCAACTGTGTACGGTATCAGCAAATATGCCGGTGAGTTCTGGTGCAATTATTTTCATCACCGGTATGGTGTTGATGTAAGAAGCCTTCGTTATCCGGGCCTTATCAGTTATAAAAGTGAGCCGGGTGGCGGCACAACCGATTATGCAGTTGAAATTTTTCATGCCGCACTGGAAGAGAAAAAATACAAATGTTTTTTAAAGGAAGACACTTACCTGCCGATGATGTATATGCCCGATGCCATACGTGCAACTATAGAACTGATGGAAGCTGATGCTTCAAAAATTTCGATCAGAACATCGTACAATATTTCGGGAATGAGTTTTTCGCCGAAGGAAATTGCTGCAGAGATAAAAAAACATGTCCCGGATTTCTCCATCACCTATAAACCCGATTACCGGCAACTTATTGCTGATAGCTGGCCGCAAAGTATTGATGATTCAGTTGCAAGAAATGATTGGAGCTGGAAAGAAGAGTTTGCATTGGAAAGAATGACGAAAGATATGTTGGAGAATCTTGTTAAATGATCAATATGCAATGTTCAATTTTCAATGTCGAAGTTGAAGAACTGGTCAATTTGAGAATTGTGCGTTGAAAAATGAATATTGAACATTTGCTTTTTTTTAAATCAACTTATGCTCATAAGCATATTTCACCAGCCCGATAACACTGCTGGTATTGGTTTTACGAAAGATGTTTTTACGGTGGGTTTCAATGGTGCGTTCGCTGAGGAATAATTTTTCGGCGATCTGTTTGTTACTCATTTCTTTTTCAATAAGCTGAATAATCTCAATTTCACGGTTGGTTAAATGTGCTTCTTCATTTTCTTTTTTCATTTCGCTGGCCCGGCTCATTTCCTGTAATACTTCTTCGCTGAAATAAATTCCGCCATCCGATATTTTCTCCAGAGCTTTTACCAGTTCTTTTTTACCAATATTTTTTAAAACATAACCTGAGATATCGGCATCATCGATCATTTGATTAACCAGGTCGCCCTGGCCGCTCATAGACAGCGCCAGTATTTTAATTTCAGGAAATTGTTGATGAACAGCTTTCGACAGTTCGGCTCCGTTCATGCCTGGCATCATAACATCGGTTAATAAAATATCAATTGATTTTTTTTCAAGCATAGAAATCATTTCCATTGGCCGGGTACATTCTATCAGCACTTCAAACTGGTCGTGCCCGTGCAGCAGTGATTTTAAACCATCAATTACAATCTGGTGGTCATCTACAATAGCTAATGTTACTTTTTTGTTTTTCATTATTGTTTCTTAATTCCGTTTCTTATTAGTTGAAGTTAAAGTTTTTTAACTGGCAATTGGTACATGAATGGCAACCAGTGTTCCTTTTCCGGGCGAACTGTCAAAATCAACAGTGCCTTTTAAAAAAGCAACCCTCGAGCTGATATTCTTCAGGCCAATGCCTTCAAATTTTTGTTTATCCATTGTATCAAACCCACGGCCGTTATCTTCAACAGTTGCCGATATGCCATCAGCATCCTTTATCAAAGATATATCCAGGTTATTTGCTCCCGAATGTTTTATCACATTGTTCACACATTCCTGTATCACCCGGTACAAAACAGTTTCTGTATTGCTGTCAAGCCGCTCCTGTAAACCTTCAGTATGCAGATTAATTTTGATGATGCGGTTGTCTATCTTGTCGAGGAATTCCTTAACTGCACTGGCCAGCCCGCTTTTTAATAAAGCATTGGGCATCATCTGGTGGCTAACACTTCTGATCTCTTTACAGCTCTCATCTACCAGGCCAATCAATCTTTCAAAACTCATTTTTTGTAGTTCATCCTTAAATGTTATTTCATTTTCAAAAGCCGATAAATTCATTTTGGCGGCACTCATCATTTGTCCAACACCATCATGCAGATCGGCAGCAATACGCTTGCGTTCATTTTCTTCGGCATTGATAATAGCCCTGGTGGCCAGGTTCTGTTGCTTCATTACTTCAGCCTGCAAACTCATTTTATTTTGTAGTTGACGCTTTCTGTAAAAACTAATACCGGATAAAATTAAAAGCGCTACGCCAATTGCTAATCCCCAAAGCAGATAATTTTTCCTGGTAATTTCGGCTTTCTGTAATTTTAATTGTTGTTCTTTTTTTTCTGTTTGATATTTGGCATTCAGTTGCTCTATCTGTTTTAACTTATCACCGGTGTAGATTGAATCTTTAAGCGCAGCATGTTTTTTATAATAATCCACCGATAAAGCAAAATCTCCTTTTTTTTCTGCAATTACCGCCAGTTCTTTATAGTTTGATAAAAGCAGGTCGGCAAATGCCATTTTAATTGCAATTGCATTACTAAGATTATATTGTTCTATCGCTTTTACATAATTGCCTTGCTCTTTATACATATAACCTAAATCGCCATGGCTTAATGCAATTGAAAAACTGTCTTTAATCTGTTTGCGGAGTCCAAGTGATTTAATTAAATAATTTTCTGCTTCAGTAAACTTATTCTGCAAAGTATATACACCGCCTAAAAAATTATAACTGTAAGCGATGCCAACAGTATCACTCAGCTTTTCACGTATGGCCAGCGAACTTTTATATCTTTTAATAGCTTCGGTATAATCTCCCTTATATTCAAACACCACACCCGATTCATTCAGAATGGTTGCCATACCATTTTCATCATTCAGACTTTTATATATGGCAAAAGCTTCATCATACATTTGTAAGGCACGGTCAAGATCCCGTGTCTTTCGGTAAAGTTTGCCTAACTCATTTAATACACCTGCTTTTTTTGAAGGGGCATGGATTTTTTTAAAAATATCAAGTGCTTTATAATAATATGATGCAGCACTGTCGTAAGAACCTTTAAAATACCAGGAGATACCTGTAAATTTTTTGAATTCACTTAAGGAGCCATAATCTTTTAAGTTTTCGGCAAGTGCAGCTCCTGCAATAGAAGCTGCCTGGCATTCATCAAAATCTTTTGTAAGCAAAGCCAGTGATAGCGCTTTGTATGCATTTATTTTTGTGCTGTCATCTGCATTAAATTTAATAATGAACTGCAGGCTGTCTATATTAGCAGGTTGAGCATTTATATTTAATGCCACTGAGATAAAAAGAAAAAGCGCAAATACTTTTTTGTATGTACACATACCTGAAGTTTCTTTTAAGAAAAGCCGAGGATATCTTTCATGCTGAATATTCCTTTTTTATTGTAAATATATTCTGCTGCCAAAACCGCTCCCAATGCAAAGCCCTGGCGGCTGTGAGCGGTGTGTATAATTTCAATATCATCAATAGCCGAACTATATTTGATGCTGTGTGTTCCCGGTGCCGGATCTTCACGTTTGCTGATGATGGGCAACTCTTCCGGGTTATTTGATGCAATATTCACCCAGTTTTTTTTAGTGTGAATCTCCTGCAGTATCTGTTCAGCCAAAGTAATTGCTGTTCCGCTGGGTGCATCTTTTTTTTGGGTGTGATGAATTTCTTCCATACTGATTGAATACGCATCATGGCCTTTCATTAACTGTACCAACTTTTTATTTAATTCAAAAAAGATATTTACACCAACGCTGAAATTGCTTGCATATAAAAAGGTTCCGTTCTTTTCTTTACAGAAATTATCCACTTCATTCCTGCTATCAAGCCAGCCTGTGCTGCCACTAACTACCGCAATACCTGCATCAATACATTTCAGTATATTTTCTTTAGCGCTGTGTGGCCCTGTAAATTCAATGGCTACATCGCATTGCTGCAGATTTTCTTTGGTAAACAGATCAATACTGTCAATATCAATTTTTAAATCAACGGTATGGCCCCGGTCAACAGCAATGGCTTCAATTGTTTTACCCATTTTACCATAGCCAATCAAAGCAATTTTTAAACCACCGGGTTTGCTGTTGGAAGAATTGTCAGTATTATCCATTTCTAAAAATGTATTTTATTGTTTATTGAAACAAATATAATCAAATATGCTTCTTTTGTATTTAAGAGTGGGTTTTCAATAATGTGTTAGGTTTATTTTTTAAATATTACCTCTCTCATGTTTTGAACCACATAGGATCATAGGTACATAGGGGGACACATAGTATTTTATTCTTCAGGTAATAAAGAGAACAATGAATTTACAAGGGTTTTCTGTCCTCCTTTAAAAATATTAATACAATGAAAATTTATAAGAATGCCTTTAGGCTTTTGCAACATTTGCATATAAGAAAATAAGATTGCATCATGTATAGGTAAAAGGCCTTCCTGTGCTTTTAATTCTACACAAAGTATATCTTCCACAAGTACATCCAGTCTCAATTCCGTATTAAGTTCTAACCCCTTATATTGGATAGGAACCCAAATTTGATTTTTGAACGCAATGCCCTGTAACGTCAATTCCCTTAAAAAACACTTTTCATATACGCTTTCTAATAGCCCTGGGCCCAGATGTTTATGTACTTCGATAGCACAACCAATAACTTTATAAGTTAGTTCATTTAGATATTTTTTTGTAATTATCACTACTAAGCTTTTATCTATGTACCTATGGTCCTATGTGGTTCAACCTGATCCGCTAGCGGATCTTAAGCACAATACTTATTCCGTTTGTATTGGCAAGCTGGCTATAACCGGGCCTTATCTGCAGGCTCAGGTCATCGCTTACATCAAAGGTTTTAAGATGGGCATCAACGGTTGCATCCGCCACATTCAATCCCCAGAAAAGTATAAAAAATAAAACCGTGTAATCAACATTTTGCCTTACCTGGTTTCTGAAACTTTTAATTCTTTCGGGTTGATCTTTTACGGTATAATAAGGTTGAGGTATCAGAAAATCATTAGCCGGATTATTATCTATTGCATTGGCATATGCATCTTTTGCTTCGTTATACTGTTTTACATTTCTGAAAAAGATATAAGTGGTTACGCCCAATGCAGCATACACCACCGGTATCTTCCAGTATTTTTTATTGGTTGCCTGGCCCCAGCCGGGAAGAATGGCAGAGCGGTATGTAGCAATGCGTGGGTTGAAAGCTTTTGAAGGATCGGGTTTTGAAAAAATATTATTGTTGCGTTGTTTTTTTGTGCTGTCTTTTTGAGCATAAAGATTACTACATATAAAAAGCGAACAAATAAAAATGAAAAGTGTAAAAGCTTTAAACATTAAGATACATTGATATTAAATTTATCCAGCAGCGCATTCAGCTCTTCAACAGAATAGTATTCAAATAAAATACTGCCGCTGCCTTTTTTGCCGTGTTTCATCCTTACCCTGGTATTAAAACTTGATGCTAAATTATCTTCAATCTTTTTAAAATTTGCAGGCAGGCTTTGTTTTACAGCAACTTTAACAGCCGATGTGTACAGCTTTCGTACCAGTTCTTCTGTTTGCCTTACAGACAGGCCGCTCTTTTTTATTTCGTTGAAAATGTATAATTGTTTATCCACCACATCAACATTTATTAATGCCCTGGCATGGCCCATACTAACAACACCCGTTCG
>JANOVD010000556.1:0-6778 GCA_031417255.1 Chitinophagaceae bacterium | reverse complement strand
TTTTTACCACTAATGTTAATTCGGAGAACTGAACTTTCACTATGCACAAATGTGTCTGCGGAGCACTGAACCGCCACTTTAGCCAAACCCGTGTTATCGGCTGTTCTTTTTCCGGTCATTATGGTTTAAATTTTTCAAATGTGTTTCCGTTAAATTTATATGCACCATTTTCGTGTGTTCCAAGCCAAAGGTCACCATTATTGTCTTTATAAATACTGAATAAAGTAATGTCTTTTGAATTATCTTGAACTACATATTGAGTGATTTTCATTCCATCATATTTCCAAACACCACTACGATAGGTTACAAACCACAAATTATTTTTGTTGTCTCTTACTGTTGATAAATACTCTTTTAGACCACTTGTATTTTTTCCATCTAAACTGCCTATGCTTTCGTGTCTTGTATAAAAATTACTGCTTTTTAAAGTTGTGCTGTCATAAACACTATAACGATATTCGGTGTTGAACCAAAAGTCGCCATTGTTGTCTTCCGTAATTGAACGCACTCCGTTTGCACCTTCGTTGCGAAATTCTGTCACATCTTCTTCTGTAATCCATTCAAATGATTTTCCATCATACCGGCAAACTCCAACTGGGTTTGTACCAAACCAAATGTTTCCCATCTTGTCTTTATAAATACTATAAATTCCAAAAGGATTGGTAAGTTTAGGTGGCTTTGGTAGTATTAATTCATAAAAAGTATTTCCGTCAAACCGATATACTTTTTCGGTTTGATAAGCATTTCTTAGCCACAAATCATTGGCTTCAAGTTTCCATTCATTACTTTGGGTTGCTATAATTTTAGTAAATGATTGTCCGTCAAATTTAGTTATTGTAGAATTTGGGTGGCAGCCAATGAAGTAAATGTTTCCAAACTTGTCTTCTGTAATTTCATCTATTCTATTGTTTTGCAAACCGTGTTTTGATGTATAATTTATCAATGTCTTACCGTCATATCTATACACTCCTGTTTCCCAACTACCAAACCAATATACGTTCTTCTTGTCTTGATAAACAACCATTATACTTTTACCTAGTTCTTTTACTGTGTCGCCTTTAGTAAACTGGTCTGCATTTTTTTTCTGATAAGAGGTCTGTCCATTGCATGATGTTAATATTGATAGAATGCTAAAAAATAAGAGTGTTGTTAACTTCATTTCTGTCTGTTTATTGTTAGCACTGTCGGTCATAGAATAGCCGATAACTCTTAAATATACAAAAGTTTATTACCAGAGAAAATTATGAGTGTGTAAATTTTTTATTTACAACCACTTACATAAATACCAATATTAAATGCGAAACATCAAACTTTCGCTTTTTTAATTGCTGTAACAGTAACAATACAAAAAACGAAAGTTTTTTATAAGCCTTTTTTACGCATCTGTACAAAAGCTTCAAACTCCTTTAATCCCATACTGCTTAAATTCTGTTCCTTAGTAACCATCGCTTTTTGTGCAGTCAAAACACCATACCGGGTATCTTTAAAGCCTTCAATACTGTGTGCATCGGGGTCAATGGATATCATCACATTTTTTTCCAACGCATAATCAATATGCCGCCAGTCAATATCAAGCCTGCTTGGGTGGGCGTTTAATTCAATAACAACATTATTGGCTGCACATGCATCAATAATTTTTTTATGATCAACGGGGTAGCCTTTGCGGCTCAGCAATAAACGGCCAGTCATGTGGCCAAGGATTGTTGTGTACGGATTTTCAATTGCTGTGATCAGTCGCTGCATTGCTTTTTCTTCTGTCATTTTTAAAATGCTGTGTACAGAAGCGATCACCAGGTCAAAAGTAGCAAGTACGGCATTGCTATAATCAAGGTTGCCATCATACAAAATATCGCTTTCAATACTTTTAAATATTTTAAAACCGGTTAGCTTATTATTTAACTCATCAATCAACCAGTGTTGTGCACTAATTTTTTCTTCATGTAAACCCTGTGCATAAAAAGCACTTTTACTATGGTCGCTTATAACCAGGTATTCAAAACCCTGCTCTTTTGCAGCAACTGCCATTTGTTCCAAAGTATTGTTACCATCGCTCCAGTTGCTGTGGCTATGAATGATTCCTTTAATGTCTCCGGCTTGTATTAATTGTGGCAGGGGAGTTGCTGTTGCCCTTTCAATAATTTCGGGTGTTTCTCTCAGGCAATAAGGTATATAATTGATGCCGGCTTGTGTAAAAACAGCCGAATCATCCGATTTAGAGCTGCCAGAAAAATCAATATCGGGGAACCGGAATATAAAATCATTAATAAATTCGGGGCTGCCACTGCTAAAAAAGCACTTTTTTTCAAAATTTTCATTGGCGGAATATAACCTCAGTTTAAGCCCGTTTAGCAGTTTGTAGAGTAGGTTGTCGGTATTTTCTTCCAGCAGTTCGGGCGGGTTAGCCGATTGAAATTTTGGTTTAATAAGTTCGTTGGTACTGTTCACCACATATTCCAGTTCATCAATAATTTCCAGTTGCCTTTTAAAACTGCCCGTAATAAATACATTTTCAGGCCCAAAAAGCTTTTGCAGGTAGGCCGTTATTTGTGGTTCAACTGCTTCCACCTGGGGATATAAATGACTACCCTGGCTGCTTAAATAAAACTCGATCGTTTCTATAACATTTTGCTGCGTTTTTTCACCAAAACCTTTATACAATTTTAAACGGTTTTCCTGGCAGGCGTATAAAAGTTCACCAATACTTTCAATTTCCATTTCTTTCCAGATGGTAGAAATTTTTTTAGGCCCGATACCTTTTATGTTCAGCATTTCTATAACACCAACAGGCGTTTTTTCAACCAGTTCCTGTAAAACTTTTAATGAACCGGTTTCTAAAATTTCAATAATTTTTTTTGCAGATGATTCACCAATGCCTTTTATCAATGCAATTTTTTCTTTGGGAGTTTCGCTTAATTGTTGCGGTAATTTTTCAATATTAAAAGCGGCAATTGCATACGATTTTGCCTTAAAATTATTTTCTGCATGGATGTCTGTTAATTTGCCCAAAAGGCTGAAAATGTCTGCAATTTGGTAATTATCCATTTTTTTTAATTGTTCCTGTAAAAGTATGAAGAATAAAAAACAGACATTAAAAAATTATTTTTTACAAAAAATTGCAGCTTTAAAATTGCATATTAATAAGTAAAAAGGTAAAATTAATTGTGTACATTTTTTATAAAATAAATAGATATTATTTTAAAAAATTCATTTTTTTCTGGTTAAGAAAAATATCTATTTCCGGTTTAAAAATAAAAAATTGCAAAGTAATATTTAATGAAGTGTATCTCTGTAAACCTGCTTTGGTAAAGGGTTATAATGAAAAAGTCTCCCGATTTCCGGGAGACTTTAATGATATTTTGCTTTTTTAAAAAGCGAAGCTTACTTCTTTTTAGCAGCTTTCTTCTTGGGAGCAGCTTTCTTTTTAGGAGCAGCTTTTTTTGCAGCTTTTTTAGGAGCAGCTTTTTTAGCAGCGGCTTTTTTTGGAGCAGCTTTTTTTGCAGCTTTTTTCTTTGTTGCCATTTTTTTAAAATTTAATTGGTTAGTAAATAATACTTAAAAATAAATACATTTTTCAAACTACCAAAAAAAATATTAAAAAAATTATGCACTTGCTTCAATAGCAGCAACCGATACAACGGTCTTATCTCCTCTGGTTTTTTTAAATTCAACCAGTCCATCTGTTAATGCAAAGATGGTAAAGTCTCTTCCTACTCCAACATTTTTTCCGGGATGATAAGTTGTTCCGCGTTGACGGATAATTATATTTCCTGCAATTGCAGGCTGACCACCGTAAATTTTTACACCTAATCTTTTGCTGTGTGAATCACGACCATTTTTTACCGAGCCTTCACCTTTTTTGTGTGCCATTTTTTAAAAAGTTTATTTGTTAATTAGTTTATTAGTTTATTGGTTTTGGTGCGATGGATGATGTTATACAAATAAACAAATCAACCATTAAACCAATAAACACTTTAAGCAATTGCAGTTACTTTAATATGTGTATACTGCGTACGGTGTCCGTGTTTTTTACGGAAACCCTTTCTTCTTTTCATTTTAAAAGCGATCACTTTATCGCCCTTTACCAGGTCACTGATTATTTCAGCTTTCACTACTGCTTTTACATCCGATCCTAACACAACGTTTCCGTCACTGTCGGTCATCAATACATCGGCAAACTCTACTGAGTCACCGGCCTTGCCCTCTATATGAGGTACGTATAAGCTGTCGCCTGCTTTAACTTTAAACTGCTGACCCGCTATTTTTACTACTGCTAACATAAAATTCCCAAATTTAGGACGGCAAAGGTAAGGGTTTAGCTTTAAAATTGTATTAAGTTTTTGAAAAAATATACACTTAAAACCACGCTTTGGGGAAAACCATCACAATTTGAACTTAAAATCAATTAAAAGGTTCATTATAAACAGCATATTCTCGTTACATTCGCCCCAATAATATGCGATATATATACCGGTTTATACAAATCCTGTTCACAGTTTATGCCTTTTTGATCTTTATTGGCTTCCTGCTGCTGATATTTCCGTTGGTTGTTGTGGCTTCTTTTTTTGGTAAGATCAGGGGCGGAAATTTTATTTATAAGCTTTGTCACATTTGGGCCGATTTCTTTTTACTCATGACAGGGATATTTCACCAGAATATTTTTGAAGTACCACATGACCGGTTAAAACAGTATGTTTTTGTATTTAATCATATTTCCTATGTAGATATACCTGTTTTACTTAAAACCATCCGCCGGCAACAGATAAGGATATTGGGCAAAGCAGAAATGTCGAAAGTTCCTTTGTTTGGATTTATTTACAGAAGTGCGGCAGTAATGGTAGAAAGAGGCGACCCTGAAAAAAGGGCAAAGAGTGTGCAACAACTTAAATCGGTATTAAAAAAAGGAATTTCAATTGTTATTGCTCCCGAAGGAACTTTTAACCTTACCCATAAACCATTAAAAGAATTTTACGACGGTGCATTTAAAATTGCTATCGAAACCCAAACAGCCATTAAGCCTGTGTTATTTTTAGATACGTACGACCGGATGCATTACGAATCCATTGTTTCACTACAACCCGGAAGATCAAGATCGGTTTACCTGGAAGAAATACAGGTTGATGGACTTACTTTAGATGATGTAGATTTTTTAAGAGAGAAAGTGTATAAAATAATGGAAGAAAAATTGATTGCTTATAAAGCAAGCTGGATAAAATAATTCTATCAAGAGGCTATCATTTAACTCATATTTTGTATTTTCCACAAAGGCACGAAGGTCACAAAGCCATAATAATTTATTTCGAAAAATTCTTTGTGTTCTTAGCGGCTTTGTGGGAAGATATTTGTGAGGTACGTGTTAAGTAAGGAACATGAATTAACTTTAGGAGCATACTACTTCGCTCTTTGCAATCAGCGTAAATAAAACTAAATTGTAAAATGAGTTACATAGTACAAGTAAGATGAACAATGAGAACGAAATATTATTTGCAGATGAATCCTCTGGCTTTTGGGCAGAGATCATTCTTCCGCTGGCCCTGCCAACAACTTATACTTATTCCATCCCAACACATTTTTTACAAAGAGCTTTACCCGGCTGCCGGGTAGAAGTTGTTTTTGGAAAACATAAAAAATATGCCGGTATCATCAAATCAATTCTTGATAAAAAACCTCCTTATCCTACAAAAGAAATATTAAATGTGCTGGATGATGAACCTATCCTGTTTCCGCAGCAGTTGCAGCTATGGCAATGGCTCAGCGAATACTACATGTGCAGCGAAGGTGAAGTGATGGCCGCTGCCTTACCAACGCATTTTAAACTCAGCAGCGAAACCATTTTAATTTATAATGAAGAGATAGGCGAAGATTTTACCCATTTAAATGACGAAGAATTTTTAGTGGCAGAGGCATTACTGTTAAAAAAAGAATTGAGGTTAACAGAAGTGCAGCAGATACTGGATATAACCCATGTGTATCCCCTGGTTAAAAAACTGATCGACAAAAAAATATGCTTTGTTTGGGAAGCCATGGATGAGCAGTATAAGGTTAAAAAAGAAAACTATGTTATACTCAATCCGGAATATGGCAACGAAGATAAATTAAGTGAACTGTTGAATAACTGGAGCAGGGCGCCCAAACAAATGGAATTATTATTGGCATACCTGCACCTGCAGAAAACAGAAGGAGATGTTATTCAAACTGATCTGCTGAAAAAAGCCGGCGCTTCCATTGCTCAGCTAAAAGGACTTACAGAAAAAAATATTTTAATTGTAGAGAAGCGTTCAATTGACCGGATAAAATCATTGCCTAAAAATGTGGAAATTGATTTTGAGTTCAGTGCTGCACAGCAGGAAAGCTCTGATGCAGTTGCAAAAGCTTTGGAAACGAAAAATGTTTGCCTGCTGCATGGCGTAACAAGCAGTGGCAAAACACAGGTGTATGTTAAACTGATTGAAAAATATTTTTCTAAAGGGCAGCAGGTTTTATATATATTACCCGAGATCGCCTTAACCACGCAGATCATTCGCCGGCTGCAAAAACATTTTGGTGGCAATATCACCATTTATCATTCACGTTTTAATAATAACGAACGCATTGAATTGTGGAATAAAATAAGAACCGGTGAAGTAAAGATCGTGCTGGGTGCAAGGAGTGCCCTTTTTCTGCCCTTTAAAGACCTCGGACTGATAATAGTGGATGAAGAGCTTGATTCGTCATTTAAACAGCAGGATCCGGCTCCCAGGTACAATGCACGGGATGCAGCCAATTAGTATGCTTCACTTTT
>JANOVD010000555.1:0-1687 GCA_031417255.1 Chitinophagaceae bacterium | reverse complement strand
CCAGCGGGCCGCTCTCCACATAGTCCAATCCAAGGTTATATCCTATTTCTCTGAATTCAGCAAACTCATCAGGATGCACAAAACGTGCAACAGGCAAATGTTTTTTTGTTGGCTGAAGATATTGGCCAATAGTTACCACATCTACTCCACTTGCTTTTAAGTCTTTTAATGTTTGAATCACTTCTTCCTTCTCTTCGCCCAGGCCCAGCATGATGCCGCTTTTAGTACGCATCCCTCCGGCTTTTAAGATCTTCAGCGTTTCCATACTTTGCCAGTATTTGGCTTGTATTCGAACCTGGCGTGTCAGGCGTTCTGTGGTTTCAATGTTATGACTAACCACTTCGGGTGCTGCATCAATCACACGTTGTATATTTTCCTTATCCGCCTTAAAATCTGGTATCAGTGTTTCTAATGTTGTAGTTGGGTTTAAAGCTTTAACGGCTTTAATAGTATTGTACCAGATGATGCTTCCGCCGTCTTTAAGTTCATCCCTGTCAACAGAAGTAATAACGGCATGTTTAACTTTCATCAGGTTAATGGCTTCGGCCACACGTTGCGGTTCATCCCAATCTACTGCTAAAGGCCTGCCCGTTGCTACGTTACAAAAACCGCAACTCCGGGTACAAATATTTCCAAGAATCATAAAAGTAGCTGTACCCTCACCCCAGCATTCGCCCATATTGGGGCAGTTTCCACTTTCGCAAATAGTGTGCAGCTTATGTGTATCCACCAAACTTCTTACGTGGCGATATTCTTCTCCGATGGGCAATTTAACCCTTAACCAATTGGGTTTTTTGGGTTTCTGTTCTGTCATTCCGTCAATTACGGGTAATTCTATCATCGAGCTTAATTCTGATTATTAAAACGGTTTCAAGGCTTATTTTCTCTTACCAAATAAAACGGTAAAGTACGCCGAAAAGAAAAATTGTTTTTCTTTATTATCAATCATCTGCGGTATCTTTTTTGCATAAAATTCAGCAGCAAGGCCAACTTCAATGGCTGCAACCAGATCGTTATAGCGGCCATAATCAAAACGCAGGCCTGGCTTAACATACAGGCCGGGTGTAAACTTCAAGTGGTTCCATCCTTTGCTCAGGCCCGGACCGCCGTAAAATGGACCACTCCTAAAGAGCAGACTATCTTCCGAATCATATCTCACAAAAGCACGTTGTCCATTCTTATCAACCTCAACTTCGTAAGCCCTCAATAAACCAAGTGCTAAACCACCGCCAATATTAGCCGTTATACTCACCCCATTTTTATTACTTTTATTACCCAACAAAAATTGTTTTTGTACGCCCAGTTTAACCGGATAAAAGAAATTAATTTTTCCATAAATTATTGGAGAGGTTGATACTCCCGGATTAGGATTACTTTGCTTTTCCTCCTTTTGGTGTTTACGTTCTGCAATTTCCAATTGAAATAAAGTGGCTTTTTTAGGAGATTTGGAATATCCTTTTTCAAATGAAATACCGTACCCGTCAGAAATTAACTTTACACCAAATGCATAATGCTTGCGGTAGGCAATTACACCTTCCTCTTCCGCCTTAATCTGTGCATTTAATTTTTCCCGCTTGGCATCCTTACGGGATTTTTTTGAAGATTTTGGTGTTTGCTGCGAGAATGCAGCAGTTGAAAAGCCAAATAATGCTATAATAATTAATACTTTCTTCATGTAATTATTTTA
>JANOVD010000554.1:0-14513 GCA_031417255.1 Chitinophagaceae bacterium | reverse complement strand
CTGGGCAAAACCAAAATGGATAAGAATGGTAAATTGATGTTATCAAGATTTATTACTGTTGAAACTGACAGCCTTCAAAAAATTGTAGAAAATACACAAACCTTATCTCCCGAACATAAAATACTGGCCCTACAGGCACAAACTAAATTTTTAGATACGTTACAATCGGAGATCAGCAAAAAGGTTTTCGATGCCAATTATACCAGGCTTTATATTGATAAGTTTAAACTGATCTGGCAAACGCTTTTCTCACTACAACCTTACGAAGAGATTATGAAACCCCTTGCAGCAAAAGTAGGCGGTATGATGGCAGGTGTATTCAGTGATTACCCTGTGTCGGAAGGGATAAAAGATATGGCTATATTAAAAAGTTTGGAAACTACTCCTGAAAAAATCACAAATTTCTTAAGTAATAACAACCAATTCAGCCTGGTTGATTCGTTAATTTTTATTTCGGGCAATACCCAACCCGAGCTGCTCATCAATTTTGCTGCTCAAACAAAAGATGAAATACTTTCAAAAGCCATCAGGGAGCATAAATCGCCGATAATACAAACGCTTTTAACCATCGGCAATGAAAAATACCAGAAAACCTATCTTCCGTTTGTTGTTCAACTATCTGAAAACAAGCTAACATTTGCCGACATTGATAAAACACGTACAAACCCTAATCAGTTTTATCAGTTGATGGTAGATGCTGAAATTGAAAACAACAATAAGATCAATGCAAAAGAAGTTCCGTTATATATAGAGCCCACCAGGAAGTATCTGAAACGGTATGCTATAAAATTTTATACCGATATCATCAACAGCCTGCACGACGAACCCACGGAAAGCAAACGCTATTTTGTACTGGAAGAACTGCGGCCACAGGATATTTACTACATAATTACCAATGGCGAAACTGAATTGTATACAAGCAGTTATTTATACATCTATAAAAAGCTGATGAGCAAGTTTCCGAAAAACGGCTACGATTCATTATTCCGTTTGGTAAATTACGACCAGTATAAAAAATTCCTGCTGATGGCCGGGCGGTACAATACACTGTCATCTTTTATGAAACAAATGCCCGAAGAAAGCCGTATCAGTATCATTAAAAGAATGATGGCAGATCTTGAATCGAATGTATTAAATGGCCTGGAAGAAACCATAAATGTTGCCGAAACCTTTCCGGGTATAGTACATGATGAATACCTTACTGCATTAACTACCGGCGAAATAAAAAGTAATTATAACCGATGCAGAAATATCCCAAATCCGTATGGTATGAAAGTGTATTCAGCACTGGAAGACATTTTTGCTGCAGTAAAAAACGATGATCCTAAAAACATTGATAAACTAAACCCTGTATTGAGAGATTATTTTAAAGTTTCAAACAGCACTTTGTATGGCAATAAAGGCAATATAAATCAACTGGTACTTTTTTATGGTGATGAAGACGGCAGGAGTTCTTACGCCAGTTTTATGTCGAATTTTAACGATGGGTCAAAATGGACAATAGAAAAAAATAAACTTTGGGCAACCATCAAGTCAAAAAATAATTATCCCATATCCATTTATGCCAATTTACCGGTTACAGAAGAGAGAGAAGAAGATATTAAAGCACAAAAAGCCCTTATAGCTTTTTTAGCAGGCATTAATATTGAGCCGCAGATACTTATTCACAGGGGGCATAGTTACCACCTTCCATATAGCCTTAATTATGCAACCCCTTCAGTTCAATTGGCCATTTTGGGCTCCTGCGGCGGTTATACAGAAATATTTGAACTTTTGAAAAAAAGCCCCAATGCACAGGTTATATCTACAAAACAGGTTGGATCAAAACTTGTAAATGAGCCTTTACTAAAACTTGTAAATGAACGATTACTAAATCAAAAAGAACTTGATTGGGCAGATATATGGAAACAACTTGATACTCAATTGAAAGGCAATAAACAGGCTTATGACTATTTCCAGGAATATGTTCCTCCTTACAAAAATATTTCTTTGCTGGTTACAGCACTTTTTACAAATTCTGGTATTGAATAATAAAAACTAATTTAATGAAACTCTTTACAAATATTAATTAAACCCCGGCATTAACATGGTTTGTTAATTGATTATTAATAAGGAAAACATTATGAGGTAAATACAACAGAATTATTGTAATAAAACAGTAATTTTACTCCGAATTGTGAACATATTATTTCACTAAATCCAATTAATGTAAAGTTTTTGCGTTTACTTTAAATCAAGTCGGCAAAAAAATGAAAAAGGTAATAAAATTATATTCTTCTCTTTTTTTATTGCATTCTACCTTAAATGCTTTTAGTTCTCCTTTACAACAATCTGTAAACAGTGTTGCAAAAGAAAAGGTAAGTGATGGTACCTTTACAACTTATAATCTAACCGAACAATCTGCCAATGCCATAAAAGATTCTATAGTTCACATGGAAAGGGATACATCTTTTATGCAGATCAATACCAAGCTTAAAGCAGCAGCAGTAAGACTAAAGAAAATTACAGCTTCGCTTGAAGAATATGTAACAGCAAATGGTTTTAATACGGAGATATGCTTTATGGTAGATATGGCTATCCCCTCCGGTAAAAACCGTTTTTTTATTTATGATATAAAAGAAGGGGCCGTTGAACAATCATCACTTGTATCGCATGGCAGTGGTTCATACACAAAAGGTTGTAACGATCTGCTGATGTTTTCAAATGTGGTTAACAGTAACGCCACATCATTGGGCAAATATAAAATAGGTAATGCCTATTATGGAAAGTATGGTTTGTCTTATAAATTATTTGGATTAGACAGTACAAATAGCAAAGCATTTGAACGTGCTATAGTATTGCATTCAGATAGTTATGTGCCACGTGTAGAAACTTATCCCCGCCATATTTATGAAAGTGCCGGCTGTCCTGCAGTTTCGCCAACTTTTTTGGCCGATCTTGATAAATACATTAAGGCTTCAAAAAAACCAATCTTATTGTGGATCTATAATTAATTGATCTATTTTATTTTCTTTATTCTTTTTCATTTAATCTCGGCCTTAACCGCTTCTTACTTTTATTAAATACCATCATACCCTTATCAATTCCTTTTCGTAATTCTTTTTGTTCTTCAATTGGCAGATTATAAGTTGTTTTACAATCAGCACTACAACAGCCATCATACTTTGTGGCACATTCATCGCACTGTATAAATAATAAATGGCAGCCATCGTTTTTACAGTTGGTATGCGAATCGGCAGGTTTGCCGCACTGGTGGCATTTGGCAATAATGTCTTCTGTTATCCGCTCCCCCAGCCTGTCATCAAACACAAAATTTTTGCCGATGAATTTGGTTTCAAGCCCGGCAGCTTTTGCTTCTCTTGCATAATTGATGATGCCGCCTTCCAAATGAAACACATGATCAAAACCATGATGCAGCATATAAGCGCTTGCTTTTTCGCAACGGATGCCGCCGGTGCAATACATAATAATGTTCCTGTCTTTTTTATCCTGCATCATATCCACCGCCATGGGCAACTGCTCACGAAAAGTATCGCTTGGTATTTCAATCGCTTTTTCAAAATGCCCAACTTCATATTCGTAATGATTACGCATATCAATTACAATGGTTCCATCATCCTGCAGCAGATCATTCATTTGAACAGCATTTACATAACTACCTTTATTTTGCATGCTGAAACCAGGATCATCAATGCCATCGGCTACAATTTTTTCTCTTACTTTAATTTTAAGTACCCAAAAACTTTTGCCCCGTCCGAACGGCTTATCATTAATATCCTTATCATTATTAGTGGCCGGGCGGGCATCATTATCAACTGCAATATTCAGCCTGATATCTTTTAACGCAGGTATTGTATTGAGATAATCCCTGAATGCATCAACATTAGTGTCGGGCACACTTACCTGTGCATTGATACCTTCGGATGCTATATAAATACGCCCGAATACTTTTAAAGCATTGAGACTTTTATACATCTCATCCCTGAAAAGTTTGGTATCATCAACCGGAAAATATTGATAGAAAGAAATGGTTGTACGATGCTCAGTTTCTGCGTACAATAATTTTTTTAAATCCGCCTGGGAAATGCGGTTGTGTAATACTGCCATAGTTTTTTAATTTGATCTCTTCACTTGGTCTGACGCCTTGTCTGACCATGTTGTCGGGAAATCTTTTGTTACAAGGTCAGACGAGGCGTCAGACCTTGTGAAAGATTGGATGCTTGCAGGCAAACCAAATTGTGCAATAAAGATATTGATTAAAAAATAATTACAAACTGATAGATGTGCTTCGGCGGCTCCGGTTATTATTGGTACGCATATTACCTCCCAATATACCCCCTGTGCCTATCCGGATAGAAGTTCTTTCAAATTTTCCATTCCTGAAAGAGACAATATAATCAACCCTGAAAATTTTAAGTATATTTTCAAGGCCGGCAAAAACTTCTACATGATTGCTGAATTTATTTATGTACAAGGCATTGCTGCCGGCGACCAGGTTCCAGTTAAGGCGCCTGAACAATGGTATTTTATTGGTGAGTAAGCCATTAAAGTGATGCTCCAGGTGGCCATAGGCATAAAATGAATTTGTGGTACTGTACAGATAATAATGCGCCGTTTGAAAACTGTTGACATACTCACTGGCCCTGGTTGACCTGTTACCCGTAAAGTGCTGATAATCCTGTATAAAAACTTTTTTTGCATTTATAAAACCGCCAATACCAATTTTATATTTTAATAAACCGGCCAGTTTTAAATTCTTATCGTCATTAATGCTGAAACGCCATTTATCAAAATTTACATCGCTGCCAAAAATATTTTTAAACCCTTTTGTATAATTAAAACTAAAGGTTGGATAGTTTGAGCCCACCGACATTTTTCTGTTGGGGAACTGAATATATTTTTGCCCCGGCTTAAAACTGATATCGAAACTTACTATCAATGCCTGGTGTGGCGTAAACTGTGAAGTTATTTTTTCAATGGGGTAATTGGGTATCCAGTTGGCTGAGTCTCTTTTAAAAATCACAAAATTGGTTGTATTCTCCAGTGGTATCCTGTCTTCGTACAAAACATTTACATTAAACCTAAGGCCGGTTTCGTATCGTTTATTAAAATTGATGCTGCCAAAGTAATTTTCGTAGATCTTCATAAAATTATCGCCCCATATCAATGTATTAACAGTATTGGTAAGTGGCGTAATGGGGTTTGCTTTATTAAACTGGCTCACCCTTTTACCACCAGATATTGTCCAGCTTTGCCGTTTAAGTTTTTTATCTGTTTCCCAATCACGGGTACGAAAATGCAGATCGGCCCAGGCATTAAGATGCGTATTGCTGAAACCATACCGAAGATTGGGTTCAAAAGAAAAATTAGTTTTTATTTTTTTAAGATAACGGCTATAATACGGATTAAAATTCACCACCACACCCTCCACCGTATTGTACTCCAATCCTTGTATTAAAGATTCAATACCCCAGTTGTGATTACCGTTTACAGTATATTTTGTACGATGCAACCCTTTCCAGAAAACATCATATACTTTCAACTTACCTTGTTTTTTATTAAGCGAATCAACTGATTGCTGACTTATTGTTGAATCTTTATTTACCTGGAAAATACTGTCCTTAACCCGGTAGTCCAACTTCTCTTCAGGCTCAAGCGGTACCGGCCTGGTGGTATCCCAATAAGTCACCGATTTTTTATTTACGGCAGTATCGTAATTGATGATGATGTTATTAAACCTGTTTTTTGCAAAAACCGGGTTTATTTTATAATCGGAATAAACGGATACAAAATTGCCAATTGCATCAATACCAAACTGTTTAAAATTAAAATGGATGAGCTGATTTTTTGTACGCCACACATCATTGCCAACCGGTACATGAATCTGTGTTATCTGCAAGGTATCTAAAATTTCCAGTTGCGAAGTTTTGGTTAACTGCAGATCAAAACTGTGAATACGCCAGTCGCCGTCTGTAATATTGATAGTACCCGAAAATACCGGTTCAAAATTACGCCTTGGTAATACCTGTATGCTGTTGATCTCTTTTCCATCTTCGTAAAAACTGCCCAGGTATTTAAATTTATACATGCTGATGGCTGCATCGGCAATGGGCGATACAAACCCACGTGGGTTTAACCGGTCCAAAAAAACAGAGACATTATTCTGGTATAAACTGATGAAAGTGGGGAATGTAAAACCAAAACCATCGCTGCCACTTACGCGGCTGCTGATGACTTCCATTTTAAATTTATCAGGCTGTTGTATATACACTTTGGCAACCGACTCGCTCAGGTAAATAATCCCCCTGCGGGAAGAATCGAGCCCCATTTCCTTTATATCCTTTTCTTCTATTTTGCGGCCCAGTATTTTTTTAGGAAGATTCCGCAGTTTCATCAGGTCTTTGGTGTATAATTCACATTCAAAACCCTTTACCTGGTCCTGGTAAAAGTTACGTTTTTTTATTGCCTGCCTGATGATGGCATAGGCAGCGTCTTCGCCACTCTTCACAACCACTTCGGCTAAATCCAGTTGCTGTCCGGCTAAAATAAAAGTAAGTTCTTCATCTGCATTTTTTACAGTGATCTCTTTTTCCTGCATTTTAAAACCAATATGCTGACAAACAACTGTGTATTTCCCCGGCGAGACCGGAAAAGAAAATTTTGCTTTATTGTTAGCGCTTGCACCAATGGAAGTGCCCTTTATGGTAATAGAAGCATAGGGCAACAGGTCGCCTTTATCTGAAAATACGGTACCGTAAATTTTTTGAGCTGAAGAGTTGTTGGCAATAAAAAGAAAAAGAAAAAATAAAGCTTTGGGCATAATTGGTTTTGAGTATAACAAAATTAAGGTTGATTTTGTTATTGAAACTCTAAATTAAATTGATTAGGTGTCAGGCCACTACAAATACTCCGGATATTAAAGTAACATTAATAAATGAAGTAGTCCGAAATTTTAAAGTTGTGTATAGTGGCCAGACACCTTTATTTGGATTTACGCAGATAACTTCCTGCCATTGCCGCCAAACCAGCCACCAATGCGCCAATTAAAGCTGTTGCTAGAATAAGTAAATAAGGGTTATCCATTTTTAATATAAGCTGCGATACTTTATGAGCCAGTATATGATCATTGTTATTACTTATCCAGAAACTTAAACCACCCCATAATAAAAACAGTGCAATAAAGCCCGTAAAAAATGCCTTACCCGGTTTTTGTGGAATTAAAGCCGCCACAACAAAGGCAGCAATTGCAATACTCCACCACGGAAAAAATAAACAGGCAGCAAAGCTTAATAAGATGGTAAGAATAAGAGAGATGAAAAATTTCATATTGGTTTAGGGGTTTAGAAGTTTAGGGGTTTAGAAAGTTTAGGGGTTTAGAAAGTTTAGTAGTTTAGGGGTTTAGTTTAAAAGTGAAACAGCCTAAACTTCTAAACCACTAAACTACTAAACTCATTTATTAAAACTCATTTTTGCCATCACCCGCTTATCCCCCACTTCTTCTTTAGTCATCATCCAGAGCGAATAATATTTTCCGGCAGCCCATTGATCAACAAAGCTATCGTAGTATTTACTGCCGGGGTTACCGCTTTGTCCGCCCGGATACACACCATAGGCCTCAGTTTTAGCGGTGAGGCTGATCACCATGCGCCAGCTTGCACCATGATCTTTTTTTGTTGCATTAATGGCACGGGTGCCGCCGCCTATGGGTAAATTGAGCCTGCTGAAAGGTGCCAGTTTTGCCAGGTGACTGATTCGTGTTGCTTTATTTTTTTCCCAGTCTAATTTACCGGCTGCTTCCAGTTTCTCCAACTCAGGCACAGCTTTATTAAAAGCTGCAGTTATATTATCTGCTAAAGTTTCTTTTTGAGTTGTAGAAATATCATCTAAAAATTTGTAGGCCGAATCTTTTAAAATACTTTCAACCAAAGTGCTGAAAAACGGGTGCATAATTATTTTGGGCGCTTTAGCATATTCATCATTATATACTACTGAATCAAATTTATTCCAAAACGCATCAAATACTGAAACACCCTTTGCCCCAACATTGTTGTTACAATCCCAGCTTTTTAAAATTTCAAAATATTTTTTTCCGGCAGCATTTAATTCTTGCTCTTTTATATTAGCCACAATAAAAGGTTTTGCCATGGCTGCCCCTGCATCAAAATTATCTGTTTGCAAAGCCATCATATCCTGTGGCGTTATACCGGTCATCGCATTCAACCGTTTATTGATAGTAATTCCACGATACAGCGGATAATTTCTTCCCAAATAATAAGGATAGGTATTATCATCAACAGGTTTTTGATTGGCACTACTCACAAAACCCCTTTCAGGATTATATTGATAAGGCACTTCATCCTGCGGTATCATGCCCTGCCATAAAAAATTGCTGTCTAATCCCGGCATCACAAAATCGCCCTGCCCCTTCCATTTGGCAGGCCATTCGCCTTGTGTACGTAAAGCAATATCACCGTTCTTGCAGGCAAATACACAGTTTTGTCCAGGTGTATGCAGGTTGGTTACTGCTGCCGAATAATCGGCATAATTTTTTGCATGATTAAGCATATTAAATATCTTTAACTCATTGCTTGCATCATGTGCTTTCCATCGTACCGCATAATATTTATTGTTTGTATTACGGCCACCCGAAAAAGATTTATCATACATCACCGGGCACCAATCGTTGCCCAATTGCACATAAGCAACTGAATCAATAAAATTTGGTTTGTTTTTTATTTTAATAGTATCAATCCTGAATTTTGTTTTCATCCATTGCCCGTTAAACAAATATTCCTGCCGGGTATCATCTTTAAATTTTATTTCGAAATAATCCCTTACATCGCGGCCACCGTTTGTAAAACCAAAAGCACAACTATCGTTATAACCAATAATTACACCGGGTGAACCGGGAAAGCTTACGCCATAAGCATTAAAGGATGGAGTTGAAATCTGTACTTCGTACCAAAGAGAAGGAAGGTTTAAACCCAAATGAGGATCGTTACAAAGAATTGGGGCTCCGCTTTTTGTTTTTAATCCGCTAACAGCCCAGTTATTGCTACCATTGCCCTTGTCGGGTTTTGAGGTTTCAGAAACTGCCAGTTCATGTCTGTTTAAATAAACCGAATCGGCATTTGCCGGCGCAACCGGAAATACTTTTTGTGCATCAAAAATGGTTCCTTTTGGTATAATGGGATCCAATGAATCCTGTATTGCCGGAAATAGTTTTGCAAAATCATCGGCACTAAAATAACTTTTGGCATTCGTCATTTCAAAATCATCATCATGTGCAGCCAGATCATAACTCATATATTTTAAAAAGAGCGAAGTTTTAAGATTACTCCATTTTTCGGGCTTGTAACCAATCAATTTATATTCGAGTGGAAGTGAACTTTCTGTAAGCGTTTCTATATAAGAATTTACGCCTGATGTATAAGCATCGCATTCCGATTTTAAAATCGGGTCCTGTTCTAAAACCTGCAATGCAATTTCTGCTGCATACAGCATCCCCAGCCTCCTGAATTCACGGTCATGTTCCAATCCCTTTTCTCCCAAAATTTCACTGGCTCTTCCGGCAGCAGCAAAGGTTTGCAGCTCCATTTGCCAAAGCCTGAATTTTGCATGCAGGTATCCCTGAACAAAATAGGCATCGTTTTCCTGCTCGGCAAAAATGTGTGGTACCAGGCGTTCATCTAAATACACATCTACTTTACCGCTCAGTTGCGGAAATGTAAGATTAGCTGTAAAATCTGTTGAAACAGGCTCGGCATTTTGCCAAACGCCATGCTGCGGACTTAATAATTTTCCCAGCGGGGCCGGCAAAACAAGGTTTGAATTTAAAACAACTATCAATCCCGAAGTGATTACCGCTGAGGCAATAAAAGGAACAATTCTCATACTGGCTTTTAATTTTCTGTAAAGTACTAAAAACTACTATAAAACAGAGCAATACGTTCAATTTATTGAGCCTGTTTTATTTAATTGTGAAAACCATACTCATTGATTTTTAACTTTTTAACAGTGCATTCCTTACAAAATACCCACATTGCGCTGCAATGGTATGATGTTTGTTTAATGCCCTTTAGAAACAGGAACTTAATAAACACTTAAAACAAAAATTATGAAAAAGAATCTATTGTTATTAATACCTGCTTTGGCACTGGTATTTTTTGTCACGTCATGTAGTAAAGATGATACTACTCCTCCGGCAAATGCAACGCCGCAAGGTAGATGGGCTGGAACCGGCCAGTATGGTACAGGCGGTGGAAACCCAACATACGTTTTTACTATAAACTTTAAAGCTGGCGGTACAGTTGAAATTACAGGAAATAACAGTACAGCAATAGATATTGCTACCGGCACATGGCAAATGGTACAGGATAGCGTTAAAGCTACCTATACGTACGCTTCGTCAAGTGCTACCTACACTTTATCGGCTAAATATTCTTCAAGTTCAAATGTTATGGTTGGTACGATAGGATTAACTGCTGCAACTTCAGGTGTTGGTATTTTTTCGGTAACAAGACAGTAATTTCTTTTTATAAATAAAACAGTTTGGCTAATATAGCCAGGCTGTTTTATTTTTGCGTTAATGGAAAATTTATCTGCCGACATTAAAAATATTTTAGGCCTGCAATTACCCAGCGACCCCCGTTGGGTTAATTTAGCTGAATTACAACTTGAAGAAATTTTAACCGACCATGCCTATTGCGAACAGAAGGCAGCCACTACCTGCATTTCGCTCATCACAAAAAATCCGGAAAAAGAATTACTGGTAGAAGAACTTGCACCGATTGTTACTGAGGAATGGGGGCATTTTAGAATGGTGATTGCCGAACTTAAAAAACGTAACCTTAAACTGGGCAAGCAACGTAAAGATGTTTATGTAAATAACCTGTTGCAGTTTCAGAAAAAAGATGGCAGTCCGCAGGAACGGTTTTTAGACCAGATGCTTATTATGGCACTGATAGAAGCCCGCAGTTGCGAACGTTTTAAAAGATTGAGCGAAGGATTGGATGATGCCTATATGCGTAACTTTTACCGCAAATTTATGGAAAGCGAAGCCGGGCATTATACATTATTCATAACCCTTGCCGAACATTATATTGATAAGAAAACGGTTCGTAAACGGTGGGCCGAATGGCTTAAATACGAAAAGGAACTGATGAAGGAAATGGAGATCAGGGGCGACAGGATACATTGATTTTACAAATGATAGATAAAGCGAAAGATAGCCGGGAAATAAGGGAGGGTTTGCTCCACATCCCTGTCGGGTATAGGGCTAATCCTGTCTCTATAAAAATATTCGATTTTAGAATAACCTGCTGGAACTTTTTTCCTATTAATCAATCTATGTTTAACCCCTACTCCAATATTTCCTTCCATTTCAAATTTACCGTTGGCTGTAAGTTTAAAACGTTTACCCCAAAAAACACCACCACCAATTAAAGTATGACTGGGTTTATATTGAAAATTTCTAAGTGTATCATTTGTTTGGAAATTGATAAAAGTGTTTTTATCCTCAAAAGAATAATTTTTTACCCGAAACTCAGCACCAACAAAAAAACCATGTTTATTGCTGTAATAGTATTTAAAGTTTGTTGTACTACGTATGCCCTGTAAGTTTTTGAAATAATCTATCCCATCCTGAAAAAAGCCCTTGTATAAATAATTAAACTCTGTCCATACTTCAATATGGTCACTCAGGCGGTTACCAATACCCAAGCCAACAGCTCCCTGTTCGGGTTCAAGTAATGAATGTGGATTAAAAGAAAGGTACCAGCCTTTTTGGAGAACAGGTGCATGCCTGTTTGTTTTTTGAGCTACGACATTTGCAGAAACCAATAAGCCGAAAACAATCAACATATTTTTCATAAAAGTACTTTACAAAAGCCAAGAGCATCATTTCGAAAAAAATGTTGCTTCCTCTTCTAAATTAATATGAGGATACTGTTGCTGCATTTTTTTAACTTTTTCAAGATTGTTTTGCATAAATTTTTTATGCTGCTCAGATGTTGGGTTGAATGCTTTATGATTTTTAGCTGCAACAATCACCGCTATCTCTTTCATTAACTGTTGCGATGGTTCATCAATACAGGTTGCAATAAATTTTTCCCAAACATAATTGGTTGCTGCATAATTAGGGTGCACCAGATCTTCTGCAAAAAAGCGGTAATCACGCAGGTCGTCAATAACCAGTTCGTAAGCCGGAAAATAAAAACAGTTGTCGTTTTTTTCTATAAGCTGATGTACAGCCTGTATTAATGTTGCCTTGCTGCGATTGTTCTCAACAAAGCCATCCCGCAAATGCCGCACTGGGCTTATAGTGAAAATAATTTTGAGTGCCCGATTAAAAGCAACAGCTTTTTCAATCATCTTTTGCAGATCAGTAAAGACCTCGGCAGCAGTTAAAAGCCGTTTTACAAATTTGTCTGTTGGTACTTTATGGCAATTGGCAACAACTTCTTTGTTTTCCAATTCATAAACAAAGGCAGAGCCAAGGGTAATCAATACCCAATCTGCTTCTTTAAAGAAAGAATGCGCTTTTGATTGAGATTCATTTATACCAGCCAGGCATTCATCAGCATTTGGTTTTGAAAACCGGCTGTGATGCTCCCAACTGTTCCAGCATTCGTTTTCATAAAACAAATCCGATTTGCTGTACTGCTTATTATCAATGTAAGATGAAATGGATTTTGAAATGCTTACCGGGTTAAACAAAATGCCATTAGGGTTATCCAAAACAGAAAATTTATGGTTTGCCAGTTTAGTCCCTATTTGCTCGGTAAAGCAGGAGCCTATCAGCAATAAGTTATGCTGATGGTTGATCTTTACATCAAATGGTTTGGGAGTAAATTCTAAATGAAATTCCATATCACTAATTAAAAAAATTGCACTAATTACACGAATATTTCTGATGCCAACAAGCTGCATTTCTTCAAAGCATCCATATCTAAATTATTCAAAAGGTTAAGATCATTAAAATAAGGTATCATCAACTCCGTATCCATATTGCCAACCAGTTCATCATCGGCCATGGGGCAGCCGCCAATACCTTTTAAAGCGCCGTCGAAACGCATGCAACCGGCCTGTAAAGCAGCATCAACCTTTTCTTTCCAGTTAGCCGGTGTTGAATGAAGATGAACTCCAATTTCTGTATCCGGCAAAGAATCAACCAGGTATTTTGTAATTTGGTAAACCTGTTCTTTAGTAGCTAATCCAACAGTATCGGCCAGTGAAATTATTTTTATATCCATGTCAACTAATTTATTCACCCATTCAAAAACAATGGTTTCATTATAAACATCGCCATAAGGGTTTCCAAAACCCATCGAAATATAAACAACCAGTTGCTTTTTATTTTTTATGCAAAGGTTTTGTATCTCTTCTACCCTCCTTAGCGATTGTACAATAGTTGAATTGGTATTTCGTTTTTGAAAAGTTTCGGAAACAGAAAAAGGAAAACCCAGGTAAGTTATCTCATCAAATAGAACTGCATCCTGTGCTCCCCTTTCATTGGCAATGATCGCTAAAAGTTTTGAGCTGCTGTCTCCCAATTCCAAATTACCAATTACTTCTTTGGTATCTGCCATTTGTGGTATTGCTTTGGGCGAAACAAAACTGCCAAAGTCAATGGTATCAAATCCAACTTTTAGTAAAGCATTAATGTATTCTATTTTTTTTTGCGTAGGTATTAAATGTGGCCAACCCTGCATGGCATCACGTGGGCATTCAATCAACTTAATAGTACGTTCCATTCTTTTGAATTAGGAAAGCAAAGTTACTTATCAATAGTGATTAATCATTTCTTTCTCCAGCTGTATCTTCTTCCTTATCCCGGAAAAAAATTTAGCTCTTGCTTTTTCACCAATCAGGCTTATCTGTGTTGATTTACGGATCGCATTCTGAAAAGTGTCGAGTGTATAATTATTAAAATCTTCATCACGGGTATACATAAAATTGATGAGGTTATGATTAATATAAGTGATCTTCTTATCTCCTAACTCAGCCAGTGCACAATTATCGCCGCTTATAAGGTCGTTATGATACATATGGTATGATGCTGCATTTTTATCCGGTGATTCCCCAATGTTAAATTTAACACCAAGCTCGGCCTGCTTTTCCAGATGGTTCATCAATACCTGCAGTTTATCATACAGGAAAACAATATCATCATTCGATTCAAAAACATTGGTGTCTCTGTAAAAAGAGATATGCCGTAAAATACTGTTCACAGTATCAATGCCCCATATTTCGGTAGATGCAATCTGGTTAAAGCTCCGCTGCACTTTTATTCCCGTTTTTGTCTGTTCGGCATCTATGGTTTTTACCGAGAACTTCTGGTTATTCATTTCCTCAAAATGCAAAAGGCTTTTTTTGTAATAAAAAAATGTAAAAGCGGCCAGTTCGGGTATTTGAAAATACAGAAACGGAGGTATGTCATTTGGAAGAAAATAAATATGCCGGTGATCGTGGGTACGCATATAATCAAATTGCTGCATCATATTGTTCTGGTA
>JANOVD010000553.1:0-11523 GCA_031417255.1 Chitinophagaceae bacterium | reverse complement strand
TGTAAAACCGCAATAAGTGTTTTGGATTTACGAACAGAAGAGACTTTCCTGACAAAATCCAGCGAAGAAAGTAAAGATGAAAGTTCTTTTGCTTTACTATTTGAGTCTATTTCAATAATTAAAGTTTGCATGTGAATATTTTTACAAATGTACCAATTTTAAAAAAATGGGCAAATATTTACTCCGTTGGGTGCATTCCAAATTGTCGCTGCCATGGAACCACATAGTCACATAGTTAACATAAGGATTCCACATAGAAGAACTATGTGGCCCAAGCTATTGTGTACTACTGTGCCTATGTGGTTCAAAAAATATGATTGTAATCCCCGTGCGACAATTTGGAATGCACCCCCAGGCTTGAATGCTAAATTTATTAAACCCGTTTGAACTGGTGTAGCTTTTGCTTAAATTGTTAACTTCTATTATTGAATTGGACATTGAGAAATTAAGTTGAGGCTAAGGTTTAGGTTAATTCTTTTTTCATTGAGTGTACGATATAGCCCAAGCCCCAGGTGTTGGTGTTACAGTATAAAAAACAGTATCAATAAAAAATAAAGTATCTGAGTTAACAAGAACATTTTCATCATGCATATCCTCCAGGATGAGCCCAAGTTCTTTATGCACATAATCGTTTCTTTTATTGTTCTCAAAACCATTGAAGCCCAATAGTTTTTTTATATCTTCCAGATCTGCCTGGCCATCCGAACTGATAAACTGTTGTTTTAGTACGGCAAATAATATGTTGCTTTGTTTGCAAAATCCAAGAAAACTATAAGCAGTATTTTCAAAAATAATATTGTGTAAAAGAATGCTGTTGAAAAATTCCAGCCAGGTTGCATAGTACACTGCGTCATTGAGCTTTACTACTGTCTTGTTATCAGTATTCAGGTAAACGCTGGCTTCGCCTCCTCTTGTTAAATATCTGTCTGCGCCGGGAAGATCAGTAATCCACAAATTGTTTTGGTGCTGTACTGCTCTAAAAGTATGGCCTGCTCTTCTTTAATGAGTGCTTTACTTTCGAAGTCTGTTTTAACCGTTGTACTTGTTGGAAAGCCTGCACAAAGGAAATTTCTGACTGTTGTGCAATTATCAGTTGTCCCTTCAATGACAACTCCTTCAGTGATATTTTTAATTTTAATTCGGGTATCATCGGAAAACATTTGCTGTAAAATTAAATAAAAAAATTGAAAGTATGGTTGAGGTTAATCCCGCCAGGATGACTCGATCGGACGGGGGGTTAAGCAGTGCTGAATTTTCGGGAGGCCTTATTATTTTAAAGCTCTGCTCAACATTTTTATTTCTGAATTTCAAGCTGCTCCAAATTTCTAAGCAGCACAGGTTAAAGTAAAGCATATCAATAATGCCCCTTACATTTAACAATTAATATTTGTGTTTCTGAAACTTTGTAAATCAGGCGGTGTTCCTGGTCAATACGGCGACTCCAATGCCCTGCCCAATTTCCTTTAAGGGGTTCGGGTTTGCCAATTCCTTTAAATGGGTCCCGGTCAATATCCCTGATCAATTCCTGTATGCGTGCAACCAACTTTGTATCGGTTGTAAACCATTGATTGTATTCACTAAAGGCGTCTTTTGTAAAGGCAACATTTCGCATTACCCTTTTTTAGGCGTGTAAGCAACAAATTCTTCCATGGTCATTGAAATAATTTCGTCACTAGCTTCAGCCTGCTCAATAGATTTGTCGAGTGCCGTAACATAAGCCGGATCAAATTCACGCAAAGATATAATTACATCCACATTATTTTTTTTGCCAATGAACTTCTTTATTTTATTCAAAAGACCCGTGTTAAGTTCAGAAGGATTGACTGTTATTACTGTTTCCATATTAAAAATTGTGATGTAAAGATAATATTTTTTCAGGTTGAGGTTCAGGTTAAGCCCGGTTGCTTTTGCTCTTTAAAGCATTTTTGAACTGCCGTAGAATGCTTTAATTTATTGAACCGGTGGAAATTTTCCACCAGTTCCCTTTTTTCATCATTAGTTAATGCAAGCAGGTAACCTTCGGGAAAATTATCGGGGTTATTTTTTACAGACTTATTAATATCCCTGGTTTCTACGCCATACAAATGGGCTATATCACTGTCAATTATTACCTGCAATTTACGAATCGTAATTATTTTAGCTTCTACTTCTTCAAATTTAATTAGTTGCATTTTTTACAATGCCGGTATAAAGATTAAAGTTAAGGATTTCAATATCTTTTTGGCCTTTCGGGTCATTACATCGTAGAGGAAAGCTGTTAGCTGTTAGCCAAGCAGTAAAGAAGAATTAATCCTTCGGATTAAATTTTTTTACCACAAAGACACGAGGCACTAAGGAAAATGCTGAAGCATTTTATATACTTTGCGTAAACCTTTTCTATAAATGAATGTGGGAAACTATGCTTATTTTTTAGGAAGACCTACCCTTGCTATTACTTCATTTGCTTTTACAAGTTTTTCAGGAAATAGATTTTTACCCCTTAGTTTCTCTAAAGATTTATCAATTTTTACAATTGGAGTTTTACGACTGTTTAATTTTTCAATTGTTGTCATAACACAAAATTACACTAATTTTCGTTTTGCCAAAAAAGCTTCATATTCCTCTCCTTTTTCAAATGGTTGCCAAAAATCATTTTGAAGGCCATACACTTCAAAATCTGTTAAAATTTCCTCAATATTAGCCGTAATCCCTCTCCGGTAAAGCCTTGTTCTTGCAGTATTGCTTCCGGCTGCATAAACCCACACATTTGGATGTTTATCTGTAAAAATATATAAGCTGGAAGCTACTGTAGTAAGAACCTTTTGGCTGTCGTTATTATTAGTAATTATCTGATCATCTATTTTTCCGGTATCTTCATTAAAGTCTCCAAAAGCAAGATTATAAATATCTTTTTCCAGCATTTGAGTATAAACAATCAATTTTTTTATACTCCCTTTTGGCCCTTCGCTTATAAATGTAAAAAGCTCTGCATTTGTTTCTGTGAGATATTCATATCGGGGTAACTTCATTTTATTTTAATAAAATATCCTGACGAGGGGTTTGTAAAAATTGCCCATATTTAATTCCCGCCTGAGACGGTACAGATATCTTCTTCGCCTTTTGTGCCATTACATCACGTAAGGCAGTATAGCTTTCCCTGCCTTCATGAGTAATCGTATAACTTTTAGAAAGATTGGTTACCTGTATGATTGAATTGGACATCTGTGTTTTTTGTTCCGTGTTTCGCTTCTATTAATCATTCCCATTTTTAAAGAAGGGATGTTTTATTAACGGTAATGCTGCTAAAGGATGATAATCATCCTGCAAGCCAATTGGTTTTTGTGTTCTGATATTATGGATGATAGCTATTGCGTTTTTTGCTTCGGATAAACCATAACCATCGCCACCAAGTATTCTTTTATAACTCTCCGTATGTAAATCATTAAACCCATCGCTAAATTCAAACAAATCGCCATCAATGGAAAGCGAACGATATGTACGTTTATCTTTTAAACCACCCTCAGCTGGTATTGTATTATTGTCAATACTTAAAAACCACCTCACCCTGGCCTGCTTAAATTCCAGATAGCCTGCAGCCCGGTCATGTTCATGAATATGCACTATGTTTTTTTTCAGCCCTCCAAATATCCAGCCTAAAACGTCGTAAAAATGAACACCGATATTAGTAGCAATGCCTCCTGACTTTTGTTCATCACCTTTCCAGCTTGTATAATACCATTTACCACGTGACGTGATATACGTAAGGTCAACATCATAAATTTTATCCTGCTCACCACTTTCTATTTTCTCTTTTAGTGCTATTATTGCCGGGTGCAACCGCAACTGCAGAATATTGTATATTTTTTTACCGGTTTGTTTTTCTACATCAACCAATGAATCAATATTCCAGGGATTTAATACAATAGGTTTTTCGCAGATCACATCTGCGTTATTCCTCAATCCAAAACGTATATGGGCATCGTGCAGATAATTGGGCGAACAAACAGAAACATAATCAACTGCATTATTTTTTAAGCGTAGTTTTTCAATATGCCTGTCGAAGCGTTCAAATTCGGTAAAAAAGTCAGCATCAGGAAAATAGCTGTCTAAAATACCAACACTGTCAAATTTATCCAACGCACAGGAAATAATATTACCTGTTTCCTTTATGGCTTTCATGTGCCTTGGGGCTATAAAGCCCGCAGCTCCTATTAAAGCAAATTTTTTCATTTTTTATTCTTTATCTCTGCTTACAGTATAACATTCCTTGTGCTTGTGAGAGATGGAGTAGCTTTTGGATAAATTATTTACTTCTATTATTGAGTTGGACATTAAGAAATCAGGTTGAGGTTGAGGATCAAAGGCTTTTCAAATATGCACTGTGCTCTTTTAAAACTGTATCTTTCACCGTAGGCCAGGAAATATTTTTAAGCATGGCCGGTTGTTGCTCCGGTTCGGCATCGTCAAAATAAGTAAGGCTTTTAAGTACCAGGAATTCAGAGCCATCGGCATACTTGTTTTTATAGTGTTGCAACATTTCTTTTAACGAAAACTCCTTTAACAAAAAATAAATATCAATAAAATCTTTTTTTGTTCCTCTTCCGGTAACAGCAGCGAGTTTCATGGCTGCAATGTCTTTAAGGCCAGCCAGCCGCAGATCATCTTCTGATTTTGTTTCATCAATCCAGGGATAGGTATAATTCACAAAATCAACTTTCACATCATTGATGGAAAAAATATTGATATTGGGTGTTTTTTTTAGCCAGGTAACTTTTTCAAATATTGCCAAAGCTTCTGAAAATGTACTTTCATCTGCCAGTAGTGTACCAAACAGATCCAGGTCAATTGATTTTCTATGACCGATTTGCAGTGCCAGTGAAGTGCCACCGGCAAGGCGCATGTTTTTGAAAACTTCCAAACCCTGTAACTTTTTTAGAAGTTCCAGTGTGGAGGCATCAATTGTTTGGTAGTATAACACGTAAAAGATTCTTTAGGTAAGCCAGACAATGCAACAATAAAAGACAATGCTATTGGATCGAGTTGGCGGAATGTACTTGCCGTTTTGCCTATTTGTTGTACACCGTACAAATTTTTTATTATAAGCCAGTCGGAAAGCAAACCATATTCCAAGACCTGCTGAATAACCTGTGATTTATTGATATCAAAATCCAACTTGTCTTTGTTAATATCCCAAAACAAGTGAGGTGAAAAATCGGCAATGGTATAATGAGATGAAACCATCTTTTTGTTTTAATCGAAATTAGTTATTTTTTTTGATTGATGTGCAAGGCCTCCGATAAGGCTCAACCACAGGTTGCTGTGTGCCACTCACGGCTCACCATTCACCACTCACGTTCCTATATATTATCCGCAAAACTCTTCTCCATCTTTCTGAAATAATAAATACCGACCCATAAAAACCCGATGGTCATTAAAACAGAAATAATAAAAGAGCGCCAGTGCATGGGATCGCCCAGTAAACACCAGCGAAAACCATCTATTACACCTACCATGGGGTTTATGGAATAGAGCATGCGCCATTTTTCGTTGATGACAAAACTGCTGAAACCTACCGGGCTTACATATAAACCAAACTGCACAATAAAGGGGATGATATACCTGAAGTCGCGGTACTTTACATTTACCGCCGTAAGGTATAAACCAATACCAAAGGCGCAGGTAAATGCCAGTAACACAAACAGTGGCAAGAAAATAATATGCCAGCTGGGCATATACCCGTACCATGCAAACATCAGCAACATGATACAAAACGAAATACCCAGGTCAACCAGGCTGGTTATGACCGAACTGGCCGGTATGATCATCCTGGGGAAGTACACTTTTGTAATTAGATTTGCATTGCCTACGAGGCTGCCGCTGCTTTCGCTGAGTGCATTACTGAAGAACTGCCAGGGCAGCATACCGGCAAATACCATCAGGGCATAGGGTGCTGTGCTGTCTTCTTCCATATTGGCCACATGCTTGAACAGTACAGTAAAAATAACTGTGGTAAGCACAGGCCTTATCACACTCCAGGCCACGCCCAGCACGGTTTGCTTATACCGCACTTTAATATCCCGCCAGCTCAGTATATAAAACAGTTCCCGGTAACGCCACAGGTCGTTCCAGTAATTCTTCTCGGCACGGCCGGGGGCAATGACGAGATCCCATTCGGGCTGGTTGCTTGTATCTTTTTTAGACATGAGTGGTGAGTCGTGAATCGTGAATCGTGAGTGAGGAGCCTTTAGCTACCGGCACCGTTCCTTGATTCCTCCAAAGCTTTAGCGAAGGAGGATGTTCGATATTCATTAGACTTTTTTTCTCTTAATCGTTTATCAATGAATATTGAGCGTTGAACCTGCCTGTTCGGCAGGCTGGCATTGAATATTGAACATTTTCTTTTATTGGTTCATGAGCGAAACTGAGGCCAGGATATTCAAACCAACTCCTCTTGCAAATAATTATACAACTTTTGCTTATTTACAACCTGTGAGCAGTTGCATAAATTTTCTCAATAATTTCAACCGACTTTAATCCTTCAAAAGCGCTGGTTGTATGCGGGGCATTATTTTGCAAAACGTCAATTACGTTATCATACACTTTATCGTGATTACTCATTGACCCTTCATAACCGCCATAATGATTTGGCTTGTTGCCGGCTGGCAGGTTTTCAATTGTATAGTCTTGTATCTGCTGATATTCCAGCTCATTAAGATACTGTCCGCCAATCTTCACGGTTCCTTTTTCACCAAACAGGGTGAGCGACCCTTCCATATTTTTAGCGAAACTGTTAACCGTATAGTTTATGGTACCTATAGCCCCGTTTGCAAATTGCAATATCACTACACCGGTATCTTCAAATTCAATGATATCTTTATGTGCAAAATTTCCGGTAAAGGCCTGCACTTTTTCTATATCCCCCACCATCCAATATAACAGATCAATAAAATGGCTGAACTGCGTAAACAAAGTTCCACCATCCAGGTCCTGTGTTCCCTTCCACGAATTTTTATAATAGTTTTCATTCCGGTTCCAGAAACAATTTAACTGCAGGCTGTATATTTTACCCAGCCTGCCTTCTTCCACAGCCTGCTTAACAGCCACCACAGGTGGGTTATAGCGGTTCTGTTTAATGATAAAAAGCCTCCTGTTGGCTTTTTCGGCAGCCTGTATCATCAGTGCACAATCACTTGCCCTTATCGCCATCGGTTTTTCACACAATACATGAAAACCCGCCTGCAATGCCTTTACAGTATGTATGGCATGCAAACCATTGGGAGTACAAATAACTACCACATCAATATCTTTTTCGCCCGAAAGCAGGTCATCAATGCTGTACCATGCTTTTACCTGATAAGCTGCAGCCAATGAATCGGCCTTTGCTTTTATGATATCACAAACCCCTGCCAGCCTGCCTTTAGTGGCAATAAGTGCTGCGTGCCGCTGCGCTATATTACCGCATCCAATTAAAGCAAAACTGATCTTATCAACACCCTTCATGTTTCAGGAGTTTTATTGTATCAAATTTTATTAATCCCCTGTATTGCTAATTAAAAAAAATCTGCTGCATCATTCCTTGTTCTATTTTCCTTGTTCGATATTCATTGGATCTTGTCTTCCTCTCAGATAATTAATTGTTCAACAATGAAAATTGAACATTGATCGTTGAATATTGAACATTGAACATTGAATATTGAATATTGTTCATTGAAAACTAATCATTAATATTTTGCTGTTCTTTCGTACAGTTTCACAATTTGTTCTAACCCTGGCCTGTATTAACTCATCAGCGCTTCATTCAACTTCCGCTTATATCCCCGGTACCCAAAATGCTCCTCCAGTTTTTCAGCATCGGCCAGATATTTCTCCGGGCTATCTAATATTTTTTTTACTGCTTCTGTTATTTCTTCCACACAGCCCGGATCAACCAGTAATCCCAGTTCGCCGTTACAAAGCGCATCCACACTTCCGTCTTTATTACCGGCAATTACCGGTTTGCCATAAAACATGGCTTCAATGAATACAATGCCAAATCCTTCCTTTTCGCTGGGCATGATAAAGATATCGGCCAGGTTAAAATGTGCGGCCAGTTCTTCATCGGGCACAAAGCCGGCAAAATGTACAGCATGATCCAAACCATGTTTGGCAATCAGTATATCCAGCCTTGCCTTTTCAAGTTCACCGTATTTACCCACCAGCAAGTAGCGCAGGTTGGGATGATCTTTTATCAAACCAGACATGGACTGTATCACTTTATCATACCCCTTGTACAGTTCCGTATCGGCCATACGGGCTACGGTAAGTAAAATGGTATTGGTTGGCTGCAACCCGTAACGCTCAAGTAGTATAGCATCTTTTTCTTTTTGCAGCGGCCTTTCCAAAAAAGGGTCCAGGCAATTGTTGAGCACCTTAAATTTTTCTTCGGCCAGCCCGTGCAGTTGCATCATTTTTAATTTGGTAAAATGGCTTACCGGCAAAATAAGGTCGCATTTGCCGAGCATGTATTTTTTCCAGCCGGCAAAAGGCTTCCATACTTCAATGCCATGTGCCAGCAACACCAGCCGCACCGAAGGTTTAACCATTTTAATTAAATACCCAATGATGAGCAGGTTAATATGGCTCAGTATTACGGTTTGCGACCTGCGGCCCCGGGCAATGCTCTTTAAAACAAACCTTATTCTGCCGCCGCCAAATCCTGTAAACAGCAGTTGTGGAAAATAAGCATTTCCATCGGCCCGGTTCTTTTGTCCGTGCAGCGAATGCATGGCAGGCTGCCAGCCTTCCTTTAATCCCGTTTCGTACAGCGCTTTACCCACTACCCGGCAAACTTTTTCAATACCGCCGGTGGCGGAGAAAATGCGGAGGGTGAGGAAGAGGGTTTTGGGAGGCAAGAGAGTTAGGAGTTAGGAGTTAGTAGTTAGTAGTTTGGAGTTTGGAGTTTGGGGTTATAGGTTATTGGTTATTAGTTAGGGGTTACTGCAAGTTTGAAGTGCTTATAAAACATAAAAGCAGCCTACTCACTACTCACTACTCACGACTCACGATTCACGACTCACGATTCACGATTCACGACTCACGTTCAACAACAACAAAGACATCAACTGCGACCAATGCATCTTCTCTTTTATAAACCCTTCATAATTATCGTTCCCTTTTTTACCCATGGCTGCAAAACTGTCTTTCACCAGTTGGTTTTTACCCAGCCACTCGGCAAAAGGAAAAGTAAAACCCATTTTGGGCCTGTTCCATACGGGTTCGGGCAGTTCGTTTTTAAAACTGTCTATCAGCAGTTGCTTGGGCCTTTCGCCTGCGTATTTTATATCCGTGCCTACCTGCATGCATAGTGTCACAAATTCTTTGTCCAGAAAAGGCACCCTTATTTCTATACCGTGCGCCATGCTCATCACGTCTGCATCACGAAGCAACTGGTTTTGCATATACATATTTGTTTCCAGCCAGCCGGCTTGGTTTTGGTGGCTCAGCGAATGAACAGGAGGCAATATGGGTTGCTGTTCCAGTATATCCCAAACTTCTTTTTCGGTACCGCCCAATTGATGGGCTATATCTGCAGGAATGAATTGTCCCCTTAAGAGCAGGTAGCTGCCATTGCTGTTGTGCATACTGAGGTAAGCCAGCCGCCGCAATATTTTTTTGTGTGAATACCTGCCGCACTTCAGCAATATATCGGGCATTTTCTGGGCCATATTCAGCATCCGCATCCGGTTAAAGGAAGGGTAGCCGCCAAAAAGTTCATCGCCACCAAGGCCCGACAACACTGCTTTTAAACCGCTTTCTTTGGCATACTTGCTGATAAACCAGGTATTGATACCATCGCAACCGGGCATATCCATGGCCTTTAGTATATCCGGAAAATGCCGCTGAAACTCATGCTCGGTAAGTACCTGCTGCCAGTTGGGGCATTGCAGTTTTTGCAGAAAAAGGTCCTGATATTTTTTTTCACTGTATTTTGTTTCATCAAAATCAATGGATAGTGTTTTTAAAGTTTCCCTGTGCTGCTGCGAAGCAAGAATAGCAGTAATGCCCGAATCTATTCCGCCACTGAGGAAAACGCCGATGGGTGCATCGCTGAGCAAATGCCGTTTTACGGCCCGTTGCAGGCAATCCCTGATGAGGGTGATGGCTGTTGCCCGGTCCTGTATCTCTTCTATAAAACTGTAAAAAGCAAAAGATTCAATATCCCAGCTTTGATCTGCCGAACGATAACGTAGGAAACAACCTTTGTGCAATGGCCGTACTTCCTGCAGCGTGGTAACAGGTTCGGGCAGGTGCCCGTAAGCCAGCAGGTAAACCGGCCAATGGCTGTTTGCATGCCGGAGCCATGGCACGGCTGCAAATGCCCTTATTTCGGAAGCAAAAACAAGTCCGTTGTTATTGATTGCAAAATAAATTGGTTTGATGCCCGAGCCATCCCGTACCAGGTAGAGTTCTCTTTCCTGCTTATCCCATAACGCAAAGGCAAACATGCCGTTAAAACGCCGGAAGGCATTGCTGCCCCAGGCGGCAAAAGCGGCCAGTATCACTTCGGTGTCGCTGGCGGTTATAAATGTATAACCGGCCTGTGCCAGTTCTGCTTTTATTTCGGGATAATTATACAGTTCGCCGTTATAGCTTATCCAATATCTTTCTGCTTTATAACTCATCGGCTGGTGCCCACCCGGGCTAAGGTCTATCAATGCCAGCCTGCGGTGCCCAAGTACCAGTTGATTATCAGTATCGGTGTACAAACCTTCATCATCTGGCCCGCCGTGCTTTTGTTTATCACACATCGTTTGAACCATGGCCTGAATTTCAGGGATGGGTGTGGATGAGGATAGTATGCCGGCGATTCTACACAAGGAAGTTATGGGTTAAGTGTTTGGTGTTGTTCTGCTGCAAAGCTTATTAGAAAACGGATAATTGTCTGCTAACGGAATGTCTGTCATGCTGAGGCACGAAGCATCTCAGCTCTTTCATCCTGAGGCAATAAGCAATTCATTTAACCCCCTGCCCTGTCATCCTGAGGTACGACCTGTCCCGACTAATTCGGGAAGGATCTCTGCCTGCGCCTTGTTATCCGGTAATTTTTTGTTTCATAAAAGGCTACACTATTAAAAGAATGATCCCGATGAGATGCTTCCAAAGTCAGCATGACAAACATTTCGGTTGTGTTGTTCCAGGTCGTTCGTCATGCCGGTGTATAAAACCTTTTTGTTTTTATTAGTTAGAATGTAAACTGAATATGATTTTTCATGTACACGCATTAATTACGTTTGTAATCATTAAATCGACGAAGTACGCAATCATAACCGGAATCACTGTCATCCTGATCCCGATAGCTATCGGGAGAAGGATCTCATTTGAGCTGCTTTTGTAAATAAGACTGTTTTTATAAAGACTTTCAAACCCGGCTATATTTAAGCAATCACTTTTCATCTTACTGCCTGCATTGTATAATCCGGAAACATTTCGTTTTAAAAGAAGCTATAATATTAAAAGAATGATTACAGTGAGATGCTTCTCCCGATAGCTATCGGGATCAGCATG
>JANOVD010000552.1:0-1521 GCA_031417255.1 Chitinophagaceae bacterium | reverse complement strand
GTTAATCCTAATCCGGCCATTGTTATCATTGCAGATCCCGGCACAACTATTTGTGAAGGCGATCCTACACTGTTAACAGTAGTTACAGGAAGTGCAACACCACTGGGCGTTTTATACAACCAGACCGGAGCACAGATAAACGGTTCACCTTCTCAGGTATTTGAACCAGCTAATACTGCGTTTAACTCACAGTCGGCTGATGACTTTACTGTACCTGCTGGTGCAACCTGGTCAATAACACAATTTACAGCCAATGGTATCGGTGCAGGAACTCCAACATCAGTAAATGTATTCTTCTATACCAATGCGGCTAATCTGCCTGGTGCAACTATCGCATCATTCACCAATATCACTACTTTTACCAGGGTAGGTGGTAACTATACAGTTACTTTACCTTCTGCTGTTAATTTAACCGGAGGTACTTATTGGCTTTCATTCCAGGTTAATATGCCTTTTGCAGGCCAGGGTCAATGGTTCTGGGGTAATTTTGGAGCTCCAAATATTGGCAACGAGTATGCATGGCGTAATCCGGGTGGTGGTTTTGCAACGCCTTGTACAAATTGGGGTTATGGAGGCACCGGCTGTAATGTTGGTGGTGGCGCTGCTAACAGAAACAATATTTTCTCTTTAACAGGCACTTCAGTTACAGGTGGTGGACCACTTGGCCCTGGATATACCTTCTTATGGAGCCCTGCTTTAGGTTTAAGTTCTACAACTTCAAACCCTGTTGCAGCTTCTCCAATGAATACCACAAATTATACGGTAGTTGTTACAACTCCGGGAGGTTGTGTAAGGACGGCTTCTATTTTAATTACAGTTAACAAACGTCCTGTTGTAACTACACAGCCTGCAAATAATGTTAGTTGTGTAGGTACTACTGCAACCTTTACTGTTGGTGCAACCGGAACCGGCCTTATTTATCAGTGGCAGGAAAGTCTTACAGGATGTCCGGGTACATGGGTTAATTTAACCAATGGAGCTCCGTACAGTGGTGTAAATACTGCAACACTTACTATTAGCCCTGTAACTCAGTTAATGAGTGGCAGAGGATACCGTGTTATAGTAACCGGTACCTGTGCACCAATTGGCACAGCCAATATTTCAAACTGTGCAACCTTAACAGTTAATCCTAATCCGGTTGTAACTATTACACCTGCAGGCCCTGTATGTGGTGGTGTTGCCGGTATCAGCGGTACACAATTAAGTACAGCTTCTATGCCTCCTCCTGTACCTGGTTCGGTAACGGTAAATTCAGGTGCAATCAGTATTCCTGTTCCGGATAATACACCAAACGGTGTAAGTTCTAATCTTTCAGTTGCAGGTATTCCTGCAAATGCAACCATAACAGGTGTAAGGGCTACATGGACGATGCCTCATACCTGGAATGGAGATATGGTATTTGTATTAAGATCTCCAAACGGTAGTATTCTTAACCTTGACTATTATTTGTCAGGTACAGGTGGAGCAGGACCTACAACAGGTTTTGTAAACACAACGGTAAGTTCTGCCGGCACTGCTGCA